>CAMPCT010000038.1 GCA_946647055.1 uncultured Atopobium sp.
AGTCGTTGGGGTCGTGCGCGGGCGTGACCTTGACGAAGCCCGTGCCGAACTCGGCATCGACATGCCAGTCTGCGAAGATGGGGATCTCGCGGTTGACGATGGGGAGCATGACGGTCTTGCCCACGAACTTTGCCTTCTCGGGATCCTGCGGGGAGACCGCGATGCCCGTGTCGCCGAGCATGGTCTCGGGACGCGTGGTGGCGACCTCGATGTACTCCACGCCGTCGACGGGCTCGGTCAGCGGGTAGCGCAGGTGCCAGAGATGTCCGGTCTCGTCGTGGTATTCGGCCTCATCGTCGGAGATGGCCGTGCAGCAGCTGGGGCACCAGTTGACGATGCGCTTGCCGCGGTAGATGAGGCCGTCGTGGTACCAGTCGCAGAAGACCTTGCGCACCGCCTTGGCGTACTCGGGGCTCATGGTGAACTTCTCGTCTTCGAAATCGATGGAGCAGCCCATGCGCTTGATCTGGTTGACGATGATGCCGCCGTACTCGCGGCGCCAGTCCTGGCAGGCCTCGAGGAACTTCTCGCGACCGATCTCGAGGCGGGAGATGCCCTCCTCCTTGAGCTTCTTGTCGACCTTGGTCTGCGTGGCGATGCCCGCGTGGTCGGTGCCCAGGATCCAGCGCGTGGAGACGCCGCGCATGCGGTTGAAGCGGACGAAGGTGTCCTGGATGGTGTCGTCCATGGCATGGCCCATGTGCAGGACGCCCGTGACGTTGGGCGGCGGGATGACGACCGTGCAGTCGCCTACGCCCTTGTTGCGCTGGTAGCAGCCAGCCTGCATCCACGCCTCGACGAGCTGGGGCTCTGAGACTTGGGGGTCATAGGTCTTGTCCATCTCTTCCACGGTGGTTCCTCTCGTGTGGTTGGTATGTGCAACCTAATAAGGATACCACGGGAGTGGCCTATGGTCCGCGCAGGCCCGACGACCTCCGCATATTCGCATGGAGGGAGGTGGGCTGGCCCTACAGGTGGAAGACGCGCCGCAGGACGTCGACGAGCCCCAGGACGAGGACGTCATCCCCCTTGTTGAGCACGATGTCGGCCGTGATGGCCATGTTCATCCGGTCCTTCTCCACGCCCAGGATGTTGATGCCGTAGTCGCTGCGCACGCTCAGGTCGCCGATGCGCCGGCCATCCCACTCGGCAGGCACCGGGACCTTCAGGATCGCGTAGCCGTCGGGCAGGTTGATGTACTCCAGGACGTTGTCGAGCGTATACCTGACCGCGGTCCAGCTCCCCAGCTGCCGCTCTGGATAGACCGTGTCGTCGGCCCCGCAGTTGAGCAGCAGCCGCTCCTGACGCTCGCTCGTGGCACGCGCGACGACCTTCTTCGCGCCAAGGTCCTTCAGGATGGACGTCGTCTCGAGGGACGACGTGAAGTCGTCGCCAATGGCGACGATGCACAGGTCATACTCGTCGATGCCAAGCGAGCGCATGAAGGCCTCGTTCGTGCTGTCGCCAATCTCAGCCCCGGTGACGTATGGCAGGATCTCGGAGACCTTGTCCTCGTTGCAGTCGACGATCATCACCTCATGACCTATCTCGGCCAAGGTCTTCGACGTGTACGCACCAAAGCGACCCGCGCCTATCACCAGCACGTTCTTCACCATATGCGACCCCTATCCCACGCTGACGGGCTCGCTGGGGAACGTCCCCTGCCTTGCATAGGGCCGTGCCAGCGCATACGCCATCGTCATTCCACCAATGCGACCAAAGTACATGAACCCAATGAGCAGCAGCTTGGATGCGGTGCCGAGCGTTGGGGTGATGCCCGTCGTGAGTCCCACCGTGGCAAGCGCCGAGGCACACTCGAACATCGTGTCGACCACGGGCAGCTGTTCGAGCAGGCTCATGACCATAGAGCCCACGAAGAGCAGGGCCACGTAGACCACGAAGAAGCCGAGGGCCTTCTGCACGGTCTCGGGCTCGATCCGGCGCCTGAACGCAGTCGTCTCCTTGCGACGCCTGATGACGGCAAGGGCAGCCGCGAGGACCACCATGAGGGTGGTCACCTTGATGCCTCCCGCCGTGGACCCCGACGAGCCGCCCGTCAGCATGAGCATGGTCGTGAGCAGGAGCCCGCTCTCGCTCATGTCGGCATAGTCAATCGACGCAAAGCCCGCGGTACGCGGGGTGATCGACGAGAAGAAGGCCGCGAGGAGCCGCTCACCTGCGGGCAGGTCGGCAAACTCGACGAGGGCGAAGAGGGCGAAGGGAATGATGATGAGGGCAGCCGTACCGGTGAGGACGAGCTTGGTCTGGAGGCTGTAGCGCTTCCACTTGGGACCGTGGGCGCGCACGTCATCCCATGTGATGAAGCCGATGCCTCCCATGAAGACGAGCGCTGCGGTGACGACGAGCAGATAGCCGTTGGCATGGTATCCCGTGAGCGACGCGAACTCGCCATGCCCCTCGAGCACGTCGAAGCCGGCGTTGCAGAAGGACGAGACGGAGTGGAAGACCGACTTGAGCACACCCCGGAGAGGCCCGTACTCGGGGACGAACACGGGCAGGCACAGGACCGCACCGGCGACCTCGCAGGCGATGACCACCTTCAGGATGAACTGGGTGAGCTTGTCGACACCACCGATCTGTGGGGCGGAGATGGCCTCGCGGATGACGTTGCGGCGCGCGATGCTCCTGCCCCTGTCGGCAAGCTTGCGCATGAAGAAGACGCTGGTCAGAACACCAAGGCCTCCCAACTGGATGAGGATGAGGATGACGGCCTTCCCAAACGGGGTCCAGAAGGTGGCGGTGTCCCGCACCACGAGGCCCGTCACGCAGGTCGCGGAGGTGGCGGTGAAGAGGGCGTCGAGCAGGCTCGCGCCACCCGGGCCAACGCTCGCGAAGGGCAGCATCAGCAGGATGGTCCCCACGGCGATGAGACAGGCAAAGATGAAGAGGATGACGCGTGCGCTCGAGGCGTAGAAGTTACGGCGCACAAGGCCGAGGAGCTTCTCTACGAGCCTGCTGTCCCCCATCATGCCTCCGCCCTAGAACGAGTGACCGGCCCGCCCAAACCTGGGCACGCGACCGGTCGTCGCAGTAATCTTAGAGCGTTGCACGAAGGGCGAAGGCAGCACCATGACCGTAATGGCATCCTTATGCTTGCAACAAGGAACCGCCCGTCGCAAGGACGGGCGGCTGAGTTCAAACGACCCTGGGTCGCTCTGCCTAGATGACGTCCTTGAAGACATCCGCCGGAGGCGCCTCGAGGGCCAGCTCGCCAATCCGCGGGATGGCCGTCTGGAAGTGGTCGGTCGCGAGGTGCGCCTCGAGGTCTTCCATCTCGTTCCAGACCTCGAGCATGCGGAACTGCGTCGGGTCGTCGAGGCTGCACACGAGGTTGTACTCGACGGGACCATCGAGCTTGCGGGTCATCTCCACAAGATGCTTGGCAACCGCCAGGAACTCGTTCACGTTCTCCTCTGCCACGACGATGCGCGCGACAACCCTGATCATAGGTGCCTCCCCTTCCCAGTGATGGATACTTGCGCACAGTATAGGCCCTTGTCGACCGTTGCGACCACATGCCTTGCGTTAAAGTGATGCCAAACGAACGTGAAAGGCGGAAAGCTCATGGAGACGGCGACCGACAGGCTGAGGCTCATCCTGGGCGAGCGGGGGCTCGCGCGGCTGCAGGCAAGCACCGTCATGGTGCTGGGGCTGGGCGGCGTTGGCTCGTCATGCGCGGAGGCGCTGGCCCGTGGCGGCGTGGGGCATCTCGTGCTGGTCGACCGCGACGTGGTGGCTCCCTCCAACATCAACCGCCAGGCTCTTGCCTTCCAGAGCACCATCGGACGCCCCAAGGCCGAGGTCATGGCTGCCATGGTTGCTGATATCAACCCCGAGTGCGAGGTCACGGCGGTCCAGGACTTCATCGACAAGGACCGCGTGGCTGAGCAGCTGGGGGAACTCCCCCGCCCCGACTACGTGGTCGACGCCATCGACACCATCGCCCAGAAGCTGGCCATCGCCGCCTGGTGCCAGGACGAGGGACTGCCACTCGTGAGCTCCATGGGCGGGGCCAACAAGCTCGACCCGTGCCGCTTCCGCTTCTCTCCCATCGAGAAGACGAGCATCGACCCCATCGCCCGCGTCATGCGCAAGGAGTGCCGCAAGCGTGGCATCAGCGGACTCACCGTGCTGTGGAGTGACGAGCAGCCGCTCGAGGTCGAGGGCAAGCGCGACCGCATCGGAAAGGATGGCTTCGTGCTGGAGGGCGAGTCGATCCTGGGCACCATGAGCTACCTGCCACCCATCATGGGACAGATGCTGGCAAGTCGCGTCATCCGCGACCTGGCGGGGCTGGAATGACCATGGCGCAGCTCTATGACATGCACCTGCATCTCGAGGCCTTCGCGCAGCCTGTGGAGGTGGCACGCGAGCTGGCCGCGCTGGGTGTCGGGCTTCTCTCGGTCACGGTTTCGCCCGCAAGCTACGAGGAGACGCTTGCGCTTGGCCCTCTCGACGACGTCCACTACGCGGCAGGGCTCCATCCGTGGGGCTTCGCATCCGGCGAGGACCCCGAGCCGGCCGTGCAGGCCCTTCTCGACCTTGTGGGACAGACGCGCTTCGTGGGCGAGATCGGCCTCGACTACCTCGAGAAGCACGTGCCCCAGGAGGCCTGGACGGCGGAGCGCAATGCCTTCGTGCGTGTCTGTCGGGCTTGCGCTGAGGCGAGCGATCCCGCCCGTCCGCATGTGCTCTCGATTCACTCGGTACGCGCAGCGACGGACGTCCTCGACATCCTCGAGCAGACCGGCGCCGCCAAGCGCTGTTCCTGCATCTTCCACTGGTTTGGCGGGTCAAACGAGGAGCTCTGGCGAGCCATCAAGCTGGGCTGCTGGTTCTCGTGCAACCCCTTCATGATGGGCATCAAGCGCTCGCGCGAGTACGCCAAGCTCATACCGGCAGACAGGCTTCTGCTCGAGACCGACTATCCGCCACACGACGAGGGTCGCGACCCGGCAGCCTGGGCGGGTGAGGTACGCGACCGCCTGCTCGAGGCGGCAGGCGCCATCGCCGTCGCCCGGGGATGCGAGACGGACGAGGTCCTGCGCCTCACGTGCGAGAACAGCGAGGCGCTGCTGGGCTGAGGCCCCCACCATCGCGTCGACCAGTCGGTGCGCAGACGCACGGTGACAGTATCAACACGTCGACCGGTTGGTGTGATGACACGGCGTAGTGACAAAGAGAGGGCCTGCCACCTCCCCGAGGGGTGATGGCAGGCCCTCCGGCCGATTGTTGCGGTAGCCCTACGCCGCGCGGATGATGCGCGGGAGCTCGGCGCCGCCCACGCACTCCGGCGTGACGATGACACGCTGGATGGAGGTGTCGCTCGGCAGGTCGAACATGGTCTGCTGGAGCGTTGCCTCGCAGATGGCACGCAGGCCGCGGGCACCCGTGCCACGCTTGAGCGCGAGCTTTGCGATCTGCGTGAGGGCCTCGGGCTCGAACTCGAGGGCGACGCCCTCGAGCGCGAACATCTTGACGTACTGCTTGACCAGCGCGTTGCGCGGCACCGTGAGGATGTTCACCAGGTCGTCCTCGCGCAGCTCCTTGGTGGAGCAGATCACGGGGATGCGGCCCACGAACTCGGGAATCATGCCAAAGTCGTGCAGGTCCATGGGCGTGACCTCGGCCATGAGCTCGTCGGTGGAGTCCTCGACCTTCTTGGCGAGCTCGCCGTTGAAGCCGATGCCCTTCTTGCCGATGCGGTTGGCAACGATCTTGTCGAGCCCCACGAACGCCCCGCCGCAGATGAACAGGATGTTGGTGGTGTCGATGCGGATGAGCTCCTGCTGGGGGTGCTTGCGGCCACCCTGCGGAGGCACGGAGGCGATGGTGCCCTCGAGGATCTTGAGCAGTGCCTGCTGCACGCCCTCGCCCGAGACGTCACGGGTGATGGAGAGGTTCTCGGCCTTGCGGGCGATCTTGTCGATCTCGTCCACGTAGACGATGCCCACCTCGGCACGCGCAACGTCACCGTCGGCCGCCGTGATGAGCTTGAGCAGGATGTTCTCGACATCCTCGCCCACGTAGCCAGCCTCGGTGAGGGTGGTGGCGTCGGCGATGGCGAAGGGCACCTCGAGCATGCGCGCGAGGGTCTGGGCCAGCAGCGTCTTGCCCGTGCCGGTGGGACCCAGCAGCAGGATGTTGCTCTTGGCGAGCTCGACGTGCTCCTCGCCCGGGGCGTCGGGCATGTCGCCCACCATGACGCGACGGTAGTGGTTGTACACGGCCACACTCATGGCGCGCTTGGCCTCCTCCTGCCCCATGACGTACTGGGAGAGGCCCTCGTAGATCTGGTGCGGGGTGGGCAGCTCGCGGATGAGCAGGTCCTCGTCCTCGTAGTCCTCGGGGGGAAGGTCGGCGGCCTCGGCCTCGGCGATGATGTCGCCGCAGGCACCCACGCACTCGTCGCAGATGTAGACGCCACCCATGCCCTGGATGAGCTTGCTCACCTGGTCACGGGTCTTGCCACAGAACGAGCAGCGGATCTCGTCGCCGCCGTAGCCACCAAACTGGTCGAACCCTGCCATGCGCTACTCCTCGCCTGCCTGCTCCGTGCGCGACGTGATGACCCTGTCGACCAGACCATACTCGAGCGCCTGCTGGGCGCGCAGGTAGTTGTCGCGCTCGGTGTCGGCGTTGACCTTCTCGATGGGCTGGCCGGTGGCCTCTGCCAGGATCTCGTTGAGGTGCTGGCGGATCCACTTGGTCTCGTCGGCGACGATCTGGATGTCGGTCTGCTGGCCCTCGACGCCCGAGGAGGGCTGGTGAATGAGGACCATGGAGTTGGGCAGCGCCATGCGCTTGCCCTTGGCACCACAGGCGAGCAGCACCGCCGCCATGGAGGCGGCCATGCCCACGCAGATGGTGGAGACCTCGGGCTTGATGAAGTTCATGGTGTCGAGGATGCCCAGGCCCGCATAGACCTCGCCGCCGGGCGAGTCGATGTAGAGCGAGATGTCCTTGTCGGGGTCCTGGCTCTCGAGGTGCAGGAGCTGGGCGATGACGAGGTTGGCGCTCTCGCGGGTGATGGGCTCGCCAAGGAAGACGATGCGGTCGTTGAGCAGGCGCGAGTAGATGTCGTAGCTGCGCTCGCCGCGCGGGGTCTGCTCGATGACGTAGGGGATGAGGGGGATGTTGGTGGGGGTATGCATGTGTGATCTCCTTGCTAAGAGAAATGTCGGCCACGGCTCATGATACCCACCGCGGCCGACATCAATTCGCACTGCGCGAAGCCTCTACTCCTCCGAGGACTCCTCGGACGCGGCGGCCTCGTGGACCTCGGCCATGATGGCGTCGACCTCGGCCTCGATGTCCTTGGGCTCCTCGGCTGCGGGCTCCTCGACGGGCGCCTCGGCGGCCTCGGCGGCGCGCTTCTCGGCGATCTCGTCGACGATGTTCACCTTGACGTTCTCGGTGAGCCAGTTGAGGGCCTTGGTGCGGCGGATGGACTCGCGGACGGCGGGCAGGTTGCCGGCCTTCTTGAACTGCTCGTAGAGGGACTCGACCTCGGCACCGGCCTTGGCGAACTCCTCCTTGACCTCCTCGACCGTGGCCTCGATGTTGAGGTGCTTGGCCAGGGCGTCGAGGGCGAGCGACTGGCGGGCGCGCTCCTCGGCCTGCTTGCGGAGGTCGGCGATGAAGTCCTCGGGCTTGATGCCGCGGGCGCCCAGGTACCCGTCGAGGGACATGCCCTGCTGCTGGAGGTTGCCCAGGATCTGCTGCGCGGTCTCGTTGAAGACCTGGTTGACGTACTCCTCGGGGACCTCGTCGATGGTGAGGTGCTCGGAGATGGCCTCGACCACGCGGTCCTGCTTCATGTTGGGGAGGTTGAGGCGCTTGTCCTGCTCGATCTCCTCCTTGATGGCGTCGCGGAGCTCGGCCACGGTCTCGAAGCCGAAGCCCTTCTTGACGACCTCGTCGGTGAGCTCGGGGATGACGCGCTCCTTGATGGTGTTGAGGGTCACCTTGAGCTTGTGGACGACCTCGTGGACGTGATCGCCGTGCTCGTGGGTCTCGGTCCACTCGACGTCCTTGCTCTCGCCCTTCTTGAGGCCGACGATGGCGTCCTGGATCTCCTGCGGCATGCCAAAGCCGTCGAGGGTGGCGAGGCGGTTCTTGCCGGCCCACTCCTCGGCGCCCTCGACGTTGTCGAGGTCGACCTGGACGATGTCGCCCTTCACGACGGCGCGCTCGGCGTCCTCGACGTCCTCGAAGGTGGCCTGGTAGCTCTGGAGCAGCTCGACCTGCTGGTCGACCTCGGCCTCGGTGACTTCCTCGGGCGGCATCTGGATGGTGGGGGCGTCATAGGAGTCGAGCTCGACCTCGGGACGGACCGGGATGGTGACCTCGAAGACGTAGTCGGCGCCCTCCTCGGCAAGCTTGGGCTCCTCGCCAAAGCTGGGCTCGCCCATGGGGACGACGTCAAGCTCCTCGACCACGAGGGGCTCGACCTCGTTGAGGATCTCGTTGGTGGCCTGGGCGAGGACGGCCTCGCGACCGATGGCACTGTCGATGACGGGACGCGGGGTACGGCCCTTGCGGAAGCCCTGGAAGTTGTACTTGTTGGCGATGTCCTTGTACGCCTTCTTGATGGCGGCGTCGACGTCCTTGGCGACGACGGCGACCTCAGCGATCAGCTTGTTGTCCTTGGGCTCTCCGGCCTTGACGGTGATGTTCAACGCTTCCTCCAGTGTCTCGTGCTCGTGCGGTTTGCTCCGCCAGCTTTGCCTCGCGGCCAGCTGGCCGCACGTTTGCCTGCTTCTCTGCCATGTGGATGATGGTGCGGGCGAAAGGGTTCGAACCTTCACGGGTTGCCCCACTGGAACCTAAATCCAGCGCGTCTGCCAATTCCGCCACGCCCGCATCAAACACGCATAGCCTTGCAATCATAGCAAAGACCGGCGTTTTGGCATATGGTGCTGGGTTTCTTCATGCAAAGGCCGTGGAAGAGCGTGTGCGGGGCACCGGACGGTCGGTGCGTCGACACCGCGCTGGGGTATCCGTGCGCCGGACGGTCGGTGCGACGGTACGGACGCGCCGGACGGTCGGTGCAACGACTCAGCCACACCGACCGTCCGGGGAAATGACGAGCGATAGTCCCTACTCCGCCAGGTCCTGCAGGGCGTAGGTGCCCAGGGCAGAGGCACGTCTGGCCGCGACAGACTGCACCAGAGCCGTGGCCTGCGACATGGTCGAGACCAGGTCGATGCCGCGACCGATGGCCTCGGACCTCATGAGGGCACCGTCACCGCGCGACTTCCCGCCCTTGGGCGAGTTGATGAGAAGGCCGATGCGCCCCTCCGCCATGAGGTCGAGCACGTTGGGGTGCCCCTCGCTGATGGGCCTCACCACCTCGCAGGGAATGCCTGCCGCGCGCAGCGTCTTTGCCGTGCCACGCGTGGTCACGATGCCAAAGCCCATGCCCGCGAGCGCCAGCGCCACCGGGGCGATGGCGCGCTTGTCTCGGTCGCACACGCTCACGAAGACCTTGCTGCCCTCCTCCGGCACCGCATAGCCAATCGCCTCGCGCGTCTTGGCGTACGCCTTGGGGAAGGTGTCGTCGATGCCCATGACCTCGCCGGTCGAGCGCATCTCGGGGCCAAGGACCACGTCGGCGCCCGGGAAGCGCGCCCAGGGCATGACGGCCTCCTTGACGGCAAAGTAGCCCACCTCACGCTCCTCGGGTGGGAGCCCGAGGTCGCAGATGCGCTCCCCCGCCATGATGCGTGACGCCATGCGGGCAAGGGGCACGCCCGTCGCCTTGGACGAGAACGGCACCGTGCGGCTGGCGCGCGGGTTGAGCTCGATGACGAAGACCTGCTCGTCCCGGATGGCGAACTGGACGTTGAGCAGTCCCCGGATGTCGCAGGCGAGGGCCAACTTGCGCGTGGCCTCGCGCACCTTGGCCACCAGCGTGTCGGAGAGGCTGAACGGCGGGAAGCAGCAGGCGGAGTCGCCCGAGTGGATGCCGCACTCCTCGATGTGCTCGAGCACGGCCCCCACGTAGGCCTCCTGCCCGTCGCACAGGGCGTCCACGTCCAGCTCGATGGCGTCCTCCAGGAAGGCGTCCAGGTAGACCGGGTGGTCGGGCGACACCTGCGTGGCCTGCTCCATGTAGCTCGCCAGGTCCTCGTCGCCGTAGACGATGGCCATGCCGCGACCGCCCAGCACGTAGCTCGGGCGCACCAGCAGCGGGTAGCCGATGCGTCGCGCCACCTGCCGCGCCTCGTCCACGGTCTCGGCAGTCGAGGACGGCGGGTAGGCGATCTCCAGACGGTCGAGCAGGGCGGCGAAGCGGTCGCGGTCCTCGGCCAGGTCGATGGCCTCGGGCTGGGTCCCCATGATGGGGACACCCGCCGCCTTGAGGCGCGCCGACAGGTTGATGGGGGTCTGGCCGCCCAGCGTCACCACCACGCCTGCGGGACGCTCGACCTCGATCACGTTCATGACGTCCTCGAAGGTGAGCGGCTCGAAGTACAGGCGGTCGGACGTGTCGTAGTCCGTCGAGACGGTCTCGGGGTTGCAGTTGACCATGACGGTCTCGTAGCCCTTGGCGCGCAGGGCGTAGGAGGCGTGGACGCAGCAGTAGTCGAACTCGATGCCCTGGCCAATGCGGTTGGGCCCTGCGGAGAGAATCACCACGCGCGGCCGGGTGGCCTCGACGTGCTCGCTCGCCCCGCCACCCACGTAGGTGAGGTAGTGGTAGTCGGTGTGGCTCTCGAACTCGCCGGCGCAGGTGTCGACGGTCTTCACCACAGGCCGCACGCCCAACACCTCGCGAAGCGCTCGCACGACCTCCTCGTGCTGACCCGTGAGGTAGGCCAGCTGCGCGTCGGAGAATCCCAGCTGCTTGGCGGCCAGCATGCGGTCGGGCGTGAGGCCCGAGAGCCCCAGCTCGCGGATGGTGCGTTCGGCTGCCACGATGTCCGCGATGCGGTAGAGGAACCAGGGGTCGATGCGCGTCGCCTCGTGAATCCGGGCGACCGTCCACCCGCGCCGCAGGGCCTCGGCCACGTAGAGGATGCGGTCGGCCGTGGGACGCGCCACCAGCTCGTCGAAGCGCTCCTCGTCGTAGGCGTCACGACCGTCGGAGCCCAAGCCGGCGTGACCCTGCTCGAGCGAGCGCATTGCCTTCTGGAGCGCCTCCTCGAAGGTCGAGCCGATGGCCATGACCTCGCCCACCGCCTTCATGCGCGTGGTGAGGGTGTCCTCGGCACCCTTGAACTTCTCGAAGGCGAAGCGCGGCACCTTGACCACGCAGTAGTCGATGGAGGGCTCGAAGCAGGCCGGCGTGGCCCTGGTGATGTCGTTGGTGATCTCGTCGAGGGTGTAGCCCACCGAGAGCAGCGCCGCCATCTTGGCGATGGGAAAGCCCGTCGCCTTGCTGGCAAGAGCCGACGAGCGGCTCACGCGCGGGTTCATCTCGATGACGATGACGCGGCCGTCGTCGGGATTCACGGCAAACTGCACGTTGGAGCCGCCGCAGGCCACGCCCACGCGCTCGAGCACCGCGAGCGAGTAGTCGCGCAGGCGCTGGAGCTCGTAGTCGTTGAGCGTCTGGCAGGGCGCCACGGTGATGGAGTCGCCGGTGTGCACGCCCATGGGGTCGAGGTTCTCGATGGAGCAGACGACGATGCCGTTGCCGGCGACGTCGCGCATGACCTCCATCTCGATCTCCTTCCAGCCCTCGAGGCTCTGCTCGACGAGCACCTCGGAGTTGGCGGAGAGGGCAAGGCCCTGCTCGGCAATGCGCAGCAGGTCATCGTGGTCGTAGGCCATGCCGCCGCCGGCGCCGCCCAGCGTGAAGGCGGGGCGGAGCACCACCGGGTAGCCGATGTCCTCCGCGATGGCCTCGCACTCGGCGACGGTGTGGCCCACGTCCGAGCGGGCAACCTCAAGCCCGATGTCACGCATGGCCTGCGCGAAGAGCTCGCGGTCCTCGCCCGTCTGGATCGAGTCGATGTCACAGCCGATGACCTCCACGCCAAAGCGCTCGAGGACCCCCTCCTCGGCAAGCGCGACGGCACAGTTGAGCGCCGTCTGCCCGCCCATGTTGGGCAGCAGGGCGTCCGGGCGCTCGCGCTCGATCACCTTGGCCACGCTGCGCGGCGTGATGGGCTCGATGTAGGTGCGGTCGGCGGTCTCCGGGTCGGTCATGATGGTGGCGGGGTTCGAGTTGACGAGCACCACCTCGTAGCCCTCCTTGCGCAGGGCGCGCACCGCCTGAGTGCCGGAGTAGTCGAACTCGCAGGCCTGGCCGATGACGATGGGGCCCGAGCCAATGACCAGGATCTTCTTGATGTCTTGCCTCTTGGGCATCAGTGGGCCCTCCCCTCGCGCACGTCGATGGCCAGGTAGTCGGTTGGGACGGGGTCGTCTGGCCCTCGGTCGCGCCAGGCCTCCATGAGACGGGCGAAGGCCTCGAAGGCGTAGGCGGAGTCGTTGGGACCGGGCTTTGCCTCGGGGTGGTACTGCATCGAAAACGCGGGAATGTCGAGGAACTGGAGCCCCTCGGGCGTACCGTCGTTGAGGTTCACGTGCGTGAGCCGCACCCGGCCAAAGCGCTCGTTCAAGGCGACTGGCGCGACCTTGCGCTCGCTCCAGGCACGCAGGTCACGGGCGTGCTCGGTCGCGCCACCCGACAACTCGGGCACGAGCGGGCCAAAGGTCTCGAAGACGGGGCCGTAGTTATGGTTCTGGGCGGTGATCTCGACCTTGCCCGTAAGCAGGTTCATCACGGGCTCGTTGCCGCCGTGATGGCCATACGGGAGCTTCTCTACCTTGGCGCCGGCAGCCAGCGTGATGATCTGGTTGCCTAGGCAGATGCCAAAGACCGGGACGCGGCCGAGCAGCTCGCGAGCCGCTTCGGCCGTGGCCGTGACCCGCTCGGGGTCACCGGGACCGTTGGAGAGGAAGACGCCGTCGGGCTCATAGGCGAGCGCGTCCTCTGCCGGCGTGTCCCACGGCACGGCCGTGACGCGAATCCCCGCTTCCGCCATGCGGCGCACGATGCCGGCCTTCTCGCCGCAGTCGTAGGCAACGACATGCAGGTCGCGGCCCTCATAGGCGGCAGGTACCTCATAGGGCTCGTCCGTGGAGACGTCCGGCACGTAGTTGTGGGCGCTGATGGGCTCGGAGGCGCGCACGCGTGCGACGAGGCTGGTCGGGTCGAGGTCGACCGTCGAGATGGCTGCCCTCATGGCGCCACCCTCGCGGATGCGCAGGGTGAGGGCACGCGTGTCGACGCCCTCGATGGCCACGATGCCACG
>CAMPCT010000039.1 GCA_946647055.1 uncultured Atopobium sp.
CCGTCGTGGACGGCCATGCCGCCGCCGCAGCGCGGGCACCTCGGCACCTTGCGCACCCTCATGGCAGCAGCCCAGCCACGATGTGCGCCACGTCGAGGGCGAGGCGCCACACGCCGTAGCACGCGGCGAGCAGCATCACGAGCATGGCCGCGTCGGCCTCGCGCTCGCTGATGTGACGGCGTCGGCGGCTCACGAGACCACCTGCCCCATGTCGCAGACTGCCAGCGCGGCGTACAGGCGCTTGCGCGTACGCGGCCCGATGTAGGTCCCCCACACGCGGCCCTCGCTGAACACGATGCCGTCGAACTGCCACACGTCGCCGCCGTCGAGCCAGCTGACCTTCCTGCCGGACTTGACGCTCGGCTTGTCGCGGACGTTGGTATAGCCGCTGAACCGGAACTTGAAGCTCATGGGAATCACCCCCGTCGATGCCGTTGACGCCGTCGGATAGCGATAGATGGTGGTCCAGTCCGACGCAAGCGACGCGGTGCGGACCTCGTTGCCCGTCTGGTCGCCGCCCTGGTTGCCTATGGTGGTGCCGCGCTCGTCGATGTACGCCTCTGCCTGACGACCGTTGCCGAGCGCGATGCCCGTGTGTCCCTTGCGCCACAGGATGTCGCCGCGCACGGGGTGGCCGTTGTACACGAGCCGTTTGAAGCCCAGCGCGGTAAGCTCGTCGTCCTCGCTGCCAGTCCACATCCACTCGATTGCGGTGCGGCCCAGCGCGGCGTTGACGCAGCGACGGACCATCTCGGAGCAGTCGAGGTCACCACCGCGAACGGTATGCGTCGTGCCGTCCGAGAAGCGGATGACCTTGCTCCCCCACCCAGCGCGATTCGGCTGGCTGTAGCCGAACTGAGGGTCATCGGCAACCTGCTCGGCGCACTGCGCGATGCGCTCGGGGACGCTAAGGCTCATGGTGCAACCCCTCCTTGCTGTCTCTGAGCATCCGGTACCACGGCGCGTCGCTGATTTCCGGATGCATCTCGGCGAAGATTTCCAGCAGGCTCATGACCTCCATCACGGCTAGGCTCACCGTGATCGTCAGCAGCACCGGCTGCACGCCGAGGTCGAGCCCGCCCAGCAGCATCGCGTCGATGACGTCGGCCACCGCGACCATGCCGAGGTTGCCCAGCTTGCGGATGAGGCCCGCGCGGAGCTCGTGCGAGCTGAAGTCGTGCTGGACGAACCACGCATTCACGACGCCGAAGAGCACGTCGAGCAGGGCGAGCACCATGAGCGCCATGATGGCGACCTGCGCCTGCGTGTTCATGATTGGCTGTACGAAATAGTGGTATGGAGGCATTGGCGCCCCTCCTTTCGACGTTGCTCACAGCGCGAGCAGGATTGCAATCTCTATCGCGGCGACTATGGCCGCGAGCGCCACGGCCACGCGCACCTGCGCGTTGAGCCCGCGCTCATGTGGGCTTGGGTACGGCATCGTGGCACCTCCCTAGTTGAGGCGCACGGCGGTAATCCATGCGTCACCGTTGGAAGCCGTCGTCATGCTCGAGCTGCCCGCGAGGTAGACCGTCGTTTCGGACGTCAGGGTGCGAAGCGCCGAGACGTTGAGGACGGCGAAGTTGTTGGCGGCGGCCATGATGCGCTCGCGCTCGCCCCACAGGCTGCCGGACGCGCCGCTGCGGAACCCCAGCTGCAGGTTGCGCGCGCCGCTCGAGCTGCCCGCCTGGAACACCCACGCGCCGACGACGATGTAGCTGCCGGGCGGGAGTGTGAGGTGCGGCCCGTTGGTGTAGGTGTCGATGCCCGCCGTCGCGATGCGGTAGCTGCCGCTGTGCTGGTAGTGGGCGGGCATGCCGAGGCGAAGATGCTCGTTGGCATCGTATGGGTCGCGGTAGTTGACCGAGTCGGCGTCCAGCGCCACCTCGGAGTCCGTGCCGGAGTCGTCACCGCTCGTGGCCGTCACGCTGGCGGCCGTCGCCGTCATGGACTCTGCATACCTCGCAGCTGACAGCGAGACGCGCGTTCTCATGTCGCTCTGGCCGACGTAGGAGTCGAGCCCCATGTCGATGGTCGCCCACCCCTGCATGGTCTCGTCGCGCGAATACGGCGAGGCGCGGAGCCCGAGTTCGCCTGACGGGGACGTGATGTTGAACCACTTCCTGTCCCCGCCCGTGGCGTAGATGCTGCCCACTCTGCCGCACATGTTGACCACGGAGCTGACCGAGTTGCGTCCCAGCTCGATAAGGCTTCCGGTGAAGCTCGCCACCACGTTCGCGTCGGCGTTGCCGCCGCCGTCGTAGATTGCCACGCCGGGGTCCGTGCCAGCCACGATGGCCAGCAGGTTGTTGGTTCCGTCGCGGAAGAGCTGGCCGATGCTGTTGATGAGCACGTTCGCCCCCGTCTGCGCCGCCTGCCACGCCTCCTGCGTGGCCTCCGTGACGTGGATGCCGCTGGTGTCGGGCCAGAAGTGCTGGTTGACGGCGCGCGCGACGCGCTGGGCCGCGGCCGCGATGCCGCGCGCCTCGCCCGCGTCCGCCGCGATGCCGCCCGTCGCTGCCGCCACCGCCTCGGTGACCTCGCGGCCCGCCACGGCAGGCGAGCTGGTGCAGCCGGTCACGTGGAGCGCGCTGGCGCGCCACTCGACGGTCACACTGTCACCCTGCCGAACGCTGACGGCGCTGTCGCGGCAGGGCACGGGCTCGCCGCCGCCCACCTCGACCCACACCGTGCCGCCCGCGTCAACGCGCGAGACGGTGCCCGCGCGCACCCTCGCGGCGTCTGCGCCCGCAGGGGCCGCCACGGCGCCCGCGAGGTCCATGACCGCGTCGAAGCCTACGTCCACGTGACCACCTCCATCTGTGCCCTCTCGGTCACCTCGATGCCGCCGCCCACGGCGAGCGACTGGCTGGTGACCCTCATGTCGCCGTCCAGCAGCACGGACGGCATCGACCCGCGCACGAGGTCGCCCGGCAGCACGCCGGGGACCCACTTGCGCTTGTACGTCCTCGTCTCGCGAACTGTCGACTCCTCGCGGAGCCTCCGCGCGGCGTAGGCGCCCAGCGTCTCGCCCTCGAGCGGCGAGGGGCTCTCGTCGACCACGCGGACCGCGTAGCCGCGCGCCACGGAGCTCGTGGGGCTCGCCGGGTCGTCGTTCGTGGCCGTCGCCGCCTCGTGCTCGTCCACGGCCACGTACTCGGTCGGGACGTCGGAGTAGTCGGCGGCGTACTGGATGCCGGTGCGCAGCAGCCCGGCGCCGGCGGCGTCGAGCGAGAGCGCCGGCTCGGTCGGGTCGGGGCGCACGACCACGGTGCCGTCGCCCTCGATGCGGATCCCGTGGCCGCCCATGCGCAGCACCTGCCACGCCGCGTCGAGCGCGGAGTCGCCCGGCTCGTGGGTGACGGGCACGGCGAGGCGGAACCCGTCCCCCTCGACGACCACCGGCGCCGCAACGCTGCGCGAGAGCAGGCCCGCCGCGTAGCGGGCCGCGTCCACGCCGGCGCCGACGTAGGCGCCGAACGGCAGCAGGTCGACGGCCGCCGGCCACAGGACCGAGCGCCCGTCCATCTCGTGCGTCACGCGCCCGTGGTCGGCGGTGCCGCCGGTGCCCTCGAACAGCAGCGTCGCCACGCTCTCGCGAGCCATGGTGCCGTCCTGCGTGACGTCGGCCACGATGCGGTAGTAGCCCGCGGCTGGGCGGTCGCCCGTGACGACCATGCCGCCGGAGTCCACCAGCGGGGAGGCGCCCGCGGAGTCGCGCTTGACGCTCACGGAGTCGACGCCGGCGACCTCGCCAGCGTTGGCCCACGTGGATGGGTCCACGCGGAAGACGCGCCAGCGCACGGTCCACGTGCGCGACCAGTCGATGGCCACGCTACTCGCCCCCTTCCGAGACGTATGGCGGCAGCAGGAACGCCTCGGTCGCGCGCACCTCCGTGCAGTCGAGCGCCACGGCCACGATGGGGCCCTGCGTGCTCATCTCGGTCACCTGCACGTCCGCCTCGTACGCGCTGCCGTCGGGCGTGCGCACGAACGCCGGCCCGTCGTGGCGCGCGAGCGCCCTCACCGCGTCCACGGTGGCCTGCTCGTCGAGCCTGATGACGTCGGTCGACAGCTTGGCGCTGCGGCGGACGCCCGAGTTGTAGAGCGCGTCGGTCGAGCCGTCCAGGTACTCGTGGACGTCCACGTCCTTGCTGTAGCCGTCGGAGATGGCCACGTTCCACGGCAGCTGGACGGTGCCGCCCTGCCAGTCCACGCGGATGGCGTCGCCGGCCAGCTCGTAGGCCACGTCGGTCCACGCCACGTCGCCGTCGGCGGTGCGGCAGGCCACGCGGTACGCGAGGTCCATGCCGGTCCCGAACGGGGCGTACTCGTCGGTCACGGTGGCGTCGAGCGGCAGGTCGGAGCCGATGATCGTCGCGCCGTCCCCGGTCATGCGGTAGACGTCGTAGCAGTCGGTGGCCGCGGAGCCGTCGGGCGCCGACATGGCGACGGTGGCGCTCTGGTGGCGCACGCCGCTCTCGTCGGTCGAGTCGGTCGCGGCGACCGTCACGGCGCCGTCGGGGTCGGGCGCCTGGTGCGCCCACGCCACGGTCAGCGCCGCGGACAGCGGCGCGCCGGACAGCCCCGTCGCGGGGTCGTGCGGCGTGACCGTCAGGGCGTACTCGCCGCCGTCGCGCAGGTCCAGCCCGCTGGGGAGCGTCACGGAGGCCTCGTTGCCGTCCGCGCCCGCCACCCACGCAGGCGAGACGCACGCCGTCCAGACAACGTCGCCCGCGGGCTGCGTCTCGACGCCGGTGGGCGTCTGGCCGCTCACGCCGCTGCCGGACGCCACGAGCGTGCACAGCAGGTCCGGCGTGGCCGCGCTCGCCACCGAGAGCGCCACGGGCTGCGCCGTGACTGTCGCGGGCGCCGAGAGCGACGCCGACGGCGGCTGGACGATCGCGACGGTCGCGGGGTCGCTCTGCGCCCACGCGCCGCCGGTCGAGACGGCCACGGAGAGCGTGAGCGCCCCTCCCGTGGCGAGCGACTCGGCGCGGTCCGCGGAGATGGTGAAGGTGCCGCGCGCGTCCTCGCCCGACTCGACGGGCTGGCCGCCCACGACCACCTGCCACGCGCGCTGCGTGCCGCCGCCGCCGAAGGTCCACGACAGCGTCACGTCGGAGCCCGCCGCCACGTGTGCGGGGACGTCCACCGAGACGCCGTCGGGCGCCACCGACGGTATGACGGAATGCATGGCGCTGTAGGGGCCGTAGCTGGTCACGGTGCCGTCGAGGTAGCGGCGCGCGGACACGTACCACGGCACGCCGTCCGTGAGGCCCTTGATGGCGACGGTGGCGCTGGAGTCCCACGAGACGTCCCCGACGGTGACCGGACCCTCGTCCCACGTCACGTCGAAGGTCGTGGGCGCGTCGGTGGAGCGCCACGCGCCCTTGTCAGAGTCCCACGACAGCTCGGTGCCGGTGGCGCCGTCGTCGTTCCACGCCAGCCGCACGACGGCGCTCCTGCCGTCGTCGCCGCTCGCGCACGACAGCACCTCCGCGACGGCGGTGCCGCCCTCGGAGCTGAGGGCCTCGGTCTCGAGGTCCGCGACGCGCACGGGCACCGAGTAGCGGCTGAGGACCGACTCGGCGGCGAACCAGCTCCTGACGCGCACCCACGTGCGCATGCCGGGGCTGGGCACGATGCCGTCGCCCACGGCCACGGAGAGCGCGGTGCAGCTCCCGTCGTCCGACGCGCCGGGGTCGCTCCACCCACTCTGCGCGGCCGCCTCGTCGGGCGTGGCCGCCGCATTGTCGGCGAGCACCTCGAGCTTGACGCGCTCGACGGGGTGTTCGGTCGTGGCGTTGGTGAGCAGCCGCACGGTCACCTTGCCGGTGGAGTCGCGCGACGACGCGCTCACGTCGGTGATGACCGGCTCGCCGGGGTACGCAAGGTAGTAGGTGCGCTCGACCCACGCGGAGTCGCCGCGAAGCCCGCGCGCGCGGGCGCGGCACGTGGCGCGGATGTGGTCGTCGTAGCCGAGCGACTGGTAGTCCGCGACGTCGTAGGACAGCGCGATGGACGTGGACGTGTCCGACGAGTGCACCTCGTGGCGGTGCCCCTCCACGCGCGTGTCGTCGATGGTCCACCAGTACTCCGTGTCGTAGCGCTCGGCGGCGTCGTTGCCCGCGTCGGTCGTGACGGTGCACGACAGCTGGCCGTTCGCAGAGTTGAACGATATCGCCGAGATGGTCGGCTTTCGCGGCGGCTGGAACCAGTACGCGGCGTGGGTGTACCTGCTGCCCATGCCCTTGCGGTTGCGCGGCTGCACGCGGAAGCTGACGTAGTCCAGCTTGGTGGCCGTGAACGGGTAGAACGACTGACGGTTGAACGTCCTGCTGCCGGACCGGAAGTTCGCGATGTTCATGTTCGAGGACGTCGCACTTGTGCCGTAGGGGTTGCGCCGGTCGCCGGGGTCGGCGCCGGGGATGCCCAGCCACCACGTCACGATGAGGCTCTCGGCGCGGTTGTCCTTGTTCTGGTTGGTGAGGTCCTTCGGGACCTTCCACGTCGCGTCGATGTGGCGGTCCCCGTTGCCGCGCCGCTTGAGCACCAGGCTGCTGACGCTGACGGACGGCCTCCTCTTGATGCTGACTGCCATCAGATAGCTCCCGTCATCTTGAGCATGCGCAGCTCGCGCGTGAGCGTGCGTGCCAGCTCGGTGGCATCGCCGCCGCCGTTGTAGGTCAGGTTCACCGTGACCCCGCCGCCGCCCATGCGGCTCGCGAGGGCGTCCGCGTAGCGGTCGAGGTACGGCGCGTAGCTCGGCCACACGAACTCGCCGCCGCGCTCGCCCACGCCGGCCAGAAGCGTCGGCTGGTCGATGTAGCCGCCGGTGCCGTACCAGTCCACCGAGAACGAGGGCGGGCTGCCCTTGCCGCCGATGCCCCACGGCGCGGAGCCGCCGCTCACGCTGAAGTGTGGCAGCGCGAAGTGCGGCAGGGTCAGGTTGACGCCGCGCACGACGGAGCTGATGGTCGAAATCGCGTTGCTGACGATGGTCTTCGCCGTGTTGATGGGGCTGGTGATTGCCGTCTTGACGGCGTTGAAGATGGACGAGACGCGAGACCTGAGGCTGTTGAACCTGCTCACCGCGCCGCTCACGACGGAGCCGGCCACGTTCGTCACCGTCGACCGGATGGCGTTCCAGACGCTCGCCACGCCGCTCCTGAGGGCGCCCATGGCGCTCGTGACCTTCGACTTCAGCTCGTTCCACTTCTGCGGGACGACGGTCGCGATGGCGCCCACCAGCTCGGTCACCTTCGCCTTGATGGCCGTCCAGACCTCGACGACCTTGTTGCGGGCGTCCTCGTTGGTGGCGAGGAACCCCACGATGGCGGCCACGACGGCGGCGATGACGGTGACCGGCCCGCCCATGAGCGTGACCACCATGCCGATGACGGCGGGCAGGCCGCTCACCATCGACAGGGCCGCGCCGAACGTCGTGATGAAGCCGCTGACGGCTCCGACGATGGTCGTGATGACGCCCACCAGCTTGACGGCGCCCATCGCCGCCGCGATGGCGGGGATGAGCGGGCCGAAGACGTCCACCACGGTCGCGATGACGTCCGCGAGCGTGCCCGCAGCCGTGACGATGCCGCCGAACGCGACGCCGAGGGTGGTCGCGATGGGGCCGGCGTTCTCGGAGATGAAGCCGCTCAGGTCGGAGAGCGCGCCCTTGGCGTGGATCATGGCGTCCTCGAAGACGGTGAGGTCGACGTTTGACGTGAGGGTCGAGAGGAACGTCCCCACGCTCGTCGCGAGGGTCCCCAGCGTCTCGCCGAAGCCCGCGCCGAAGCCCTCGCTCAGGCGCCCGAGGACGCCCGACAGCTCGCCCAGCGCGCCCTTGGCGGTGGCCACGGCGCGCTCGAAGCCGCTGGGGTCGAACTCGAGCGAGAACGCGCCGACGATGTCGGAGGGGATGGCGTCGACGACCATCTGGCCGAGCGTCTGGCCGATGACCGAGACGCGCTCCGCGCTGTTGCGGATTGCGTTGCCCAGCGACTCCACGAGGTTGGCCGCGGTGGCGGACATGTCGAACGTCTCGCCGCCGTCGCCGATGGCCGTGAGCATGTTGTCCCACGCGGCGCGGACGGTCGCGAAGGAGCCGGACAGCGTGTCGGCGCTCTCGTTGGCGGTGTTGCCGGTCAGGTTGAGGGCGTCCACGCCGTCGGCCAGCATGTCGGTGACGGCCTGCTGGTACTCGGCCACGGGGACGTCGGTGAGCTTCTCGTACTTGTCGGAGAGGTACCCTGCGCTCTGCGCCGCCTCGAGGAAGTCCCCCGACGTCTGCGGCAGGATGCCCGCGAACTGGTCGGCGATGCTCTGGTAGGAGCCTGCCGAGCGGGATATCATCTGGTACTTCTGGTTCAGCTCCTCGACGCTCTTGCCGGTGCCGCTGGCGTAGTCGCTGATGGCCTGCATGCCCTTGCGGGCGGTGTCGTAGCCCTTCTGGTCGCCCATCGTCTGCGCGAACGTGGCGCCGACCATGTTGATGGACTCGAGGTACTCGTTCGCGCTCATGTTGAGCTGGTCGTACGCGGCCTGCGCGTCGGCCTGGATCTTCGAGTAGTCTATCTCGTCGAAGATCTTCTGGGCGCCGCCCGCGAGCTGCTCGAAGTCCATGTAGTTGGTGAACGTCTTCGAGAGCTCCTCGCCGGCGCGGCTGCCGGCCTTTGTCACGACGTCGCTGATGATGTTGCCCAGGGCGACGGCGCCGGCGCTGACCGAGCTGGCGAGCCCGCCGCTGATGGCGTCGCCCGCGCTCGCGCCCGCGCTGCGGGCCGCGCCGGAGTCAACCCTCGGGACGACGTTGAGGTAGGCGTTGCCTACGCTGTCGGACGCCATGGCGTCACCTCCTTGGCTTGGTGAGTTCCTGCATGAGCTCGTCGACGGGCATGGCGCGCGCGTCGAGCGTCCTCGCCCTCTTGCCGCGCATCCACGACGGCCCGATCGGCGCCGGCCGCTGCCCGCGCCTCTTGGGGTCGCTCATGCCCCACATGAGCGTGTGGAGTGCGTTGGCGACTGTGGCGAGCAGCGAGTCGGTGAGGGTCCACGCGGCGTCGGGGTCCTCCGCGCGCGCGACGCGGCAGTCCGGCGGCAGCTGCGCGAGGAGCGCCGCGACGTGGCGGGCGCTGTGCGCACCCGCCATCGCGTCGTCCAGGTCGATGCCGTAGTACTGCTGGAGGTCAGCGCGCAGCTCGTCCCCGTGCGCGCCCATCTCGCCGGCGAGCAGCCTCAGTTTTTTGGGACGACCGCGCCGACGATGGCGGCGAGCCTGCCGAGCACGACGTCGCGGTCCTCCTCCTTGCCGCCGCAGCGCTCGACCAGCTCGTCCTTGCTGAGGCCGGTGAGCAGCGTCAGGTAGCGGAAGACGGCGCCGACGCTCGCGACGCTCGGCGTGTCGCCAATCTGGCAGATGAGGTCGAACGCCTCCCACGAGTCGCGGGCGCGCTGGTCGACGTCGTAGGTCTGCCCGTCGACCTCGACGGTGATGTGCCCGGGCATGCCACCACCCCCTAGGCCGTGAACGCCACGTACTCGCGCATCGTGACGCCGCCGGCGTCGGCGATGGCGTTGAACGTGAGCTGGCGGCCGTCGGCCTGCGTGCCGTCCATGGTGACCTCGCCGCGCTCGGTCAGCTGGAAGGTGCCGACGTAGCGCTTGACGATGCCGGCGCGCGGCGTGGTCTCGATGACGATGGCCACCGGCTCGAGCGTGCCGCCGTGGTGGGAGATGGTCAGGTTGCCGGTGGTCTCGGCGACCGCGACCCTGTCGTCGCCCCACGTGAGCTTCGCCACGTCGGCGTTGCACTGGATGGGCGTGAAGCTGATGGACTCGGTGTACTCCGAGCGCACGTTGTAGACCTCGGCGCGGCCCTCCCAGGCGCGGATGGTCTCGGTGGAGCTGGACTCGGAAATCTGCACGCCCGCGTCGGACGTGAAGCCGAGGAGCGTGAACGCCTCGCCGAGCTGGGTGGTCGCGTCGGTGGGCAGCGTCGCGGTCTTGGGCGCGACGAAGATGGCGCCAGTGGCGCTGGCCGCGCCAATGGTGACCTGGGACTCGCTCATGGTTGCCATGGCGGTTCCTCCTGTCTCTTTTCTTGTTTAGATGGAGATCTGCGAGGTGACGTCCAGCGTCAGCTGGTAGCGCGGGCATCGCGTCATCTCGTCGTAGAAGCGGTACGGGCCGCTCTCGACCGACACGCGGGCGATGCCGCGCGGCGGCGCCTCGAGCAGCACGACGCTGCGCAGGCCGTTGGCGAGAGCCTCGGCGCGCTCGTCGGTGGGCGCCCACGCCTGCAGCGTCATGGACGGGTGGTCCACCATGTCGGCGACCCCGCCGCCCTGCCGCTCCACGGTCACGAACTCCGCGGGCGCGTCGGGCGCGTCGGACGGCACCAGCGAGGACGCCTCGTAGCCCATGGCGCGGAGCCATGCCACGATTGCCTCGGTGGCTGAGAAGACGGCCATGCCTACCCCCTCGCCTTGAGTAGCGTGTTGTTCTTGTGGTTGTCGAGCATCCCCGCGTAGTTGGCGGGGTGGACGATGCCGACCCAGCCGCTGCGCCCGCGCGTCACGTCCCCGACGTACGCGGCCTGCGTGCCGCCGACGGGCGGCGACTGGTGGTTGAGCCGCTTGGTGCGGAAGCCCGAGCCGATGGCGTTGGCCGCGCGCACGATGGCCTGCGTCCTGATGCCGAGCGGGATTGACAGCCCCTCGGACTCGCGGGCCACGCGGGCGAGCGCCTCGAGGTCGAGCCTCACGTCGACGCTGACCCCACTAGCCATGGGACGCCTCCACGTCCACGGGCATGTGCCACGGCGTCGGCGTGTTCGCATCCATGTACGGGAGCGGGTCGCCGACGACGCGGTAGGTCCCCGCCCACGGCGCGGGCAGCTCCACGCTGCAGCCGCGCAGGCTGGACGAGTAGGACCTCGGGAAGTGGAGCGTGAGCGCGCGCGTGGCGCCGTCGCGGCGTGCGGCCTCCATGCCCTGCGTGGACGGTGCGCCCACGAGGACGTTGCCGACGGACTCGCGCTCCGGCTCGCCGTGCGACGGGTTGCCGAGCCTGTCGGTGCCGTTGACGGTGGGGCGCAGCACCGTCACGGTGACGCCCCTAATCATCTCGGCCCGCCAGCGCGCCGAAGCCGATGCGCGCGCCCGCGATGCCCAGCAGCAGCCTCTCCTCGTCCCCGACCTTCGGCGTGCCGTAGGTGCGCGCGAGGGTGTACTGCTGCGTGTACGGGCCTGCCGTGACGCTCACCTGCGTGGCGCCCACGGGGATGTCGGACGCGCCCTCGTCGGGCATGACGCGCTTGGCCATGGAGCGGCAGGCGCGCATCAGCCGGTCGGCGAACTCGTCGGAGGGGTCCGCGTAGTCGACGTGCCTGCGGGACAGTTCGATGTTGATTGCCACGGTGCAGTCGTCGAGGCACTCCTGCAGCATCCCAACGTCCGAGACGGCGCCGTAGCGCGCCTCGTACTGGTCGACGGTCGCGTAACTCACGCCGACCACCTCCTTCGTCACTCGCCCTTCGCGGGCTTCCTGCGTGTCGTGCGCCGCTTGGGCGCGGGCTTGGGCTGCTCCGCGCGGACGTAGCCGAGCGTCAGAAGACGCTCGACCTGTTCCTCACGGACGCATACCTCCACGCCGTTCGGCGAAGTCAGCGCGACCATGGCTAGGCCGTCAGGCGGACGAAGGTGTTGACGTCGCGGACCATGACGGCAACGCGCATCTCGAAGCGCACGGCGAACATGTTGTTCTGCCAGAGGTTCAGCGTGATGGTCTCGCCGCCGTCGGTGTAGGAGAGCGTCGCCTGGTCGGAGATGGAGCCGGTGATCTGCTTGACGATGCCGTAGGAGATGTTGGAGAAGTCACCGGCGAGGCCGAGCGTGGCGGGGCTGCCGGCGGCGTAGACGCCCTTGGCGACCTGCACGGTGGCACCGAGGATGGGGTTGATGGTGCCCGACTCGGAGCCGACGGTGAAGAGCGGATGGCCGTTGCCGTCCTGAGCGCCAAGAACCTTGGAGCGGCCCTGCGGGGCGAGCGCGATGCCGTTCATGATGCCGTCGGCGTTGCCGATAAGCTCGTCAGCTGCGACGAACTGGTCGTAGAGGGTCTTGCCGCTGGCGGGAGTCATGGAGACGGCCTGGGCGGTGCCCAGCACGTCGAAGTTGGTGCCTGGGGCGGTGGTGCCCACGACGGTGCTGTCAATCTTGGGGCCAAAGAGCTTCGGCAGGCGGTTGACGCACTCGTTGTAGAGGGCGGGCTTGTCCTCGCGGAACTCCTCGGAGAACGGGACGATGATGGCGAGCTTGTACGGCTCGACCTCCTTGGTGCCAAACGAGAACTTGCCGACGGGCTTGGTCTCGGTCTCGCCGACCCACTCGGGGACGGGGTCACCAGTGATGGTCTGGTACTTCTTGCCGTTGCCAGCAATCTCCATGGGCTGGGCGAGCTGCATGATGGCGGACTCGCTGATGGCCTTGGTGATGATCTCGTTGGAAATCTCGGGGTCGAAGATGACGTTGGTGGTCTTGGTGGAGATGTCGATAGCCATGGTGGCTCCTTTCCTAGCCGAACAGCGCCTCGGCGAAGCGGTCGGCATTGGTCTTCTTGACGGTGGCGCGCTGGCCCCCGTCGTCGGTGCGGGTGGGGTGCACGGGCATGAGCTTCAGCAGCCGCTTGGCCTGCGCCAGAAGCTCGTCGGCGTCGCTGCCGTTGAGCATCTGCGCGACCTCGAGCGGGATTCCCGCCCCCTCGGCCGCGGTGGCCACGTCGGCGCGGCGCTGCGCGTCGGCCCTGAGCTGTGCCAGCTCGGCCTCGGCCTTCTGGGCGCGCTCGGTGGCCTCGGACAGCTGCGAGCCGTCCACGTACCCCTCGTACTGCTTGCGCACCTTCGTGCGGGCCTCGCCAACAAGCTTGTTGACCTCGTCCTGCGTGAACGTGCGCTGCTCAGACTGCGCAGCTGCTGCAGTCTGGGCGTCGGTGGTGCCCTCAGGCGTCGCCTGAGTCGTCTCGTCGGCCATGGCTGGCCTCCTTTCCCCGCCCCAGCGGGTGTCGGCGTGGCGATTGACCGCTCGCCACGGTGGCGTGAGATATGAAAAAGGCCCCTTTCGGGGCCAGTTCCATCAGGTAGGCGTTTGTGCGTTCGCACAAA
>CAMPCT010000040.1 GCA_946647055.1 uncultured Atopobium sp.
ACGGCAAGGGCAACGTGGGCGTTGGCATGGGCAAGTCCGCCGAGGTGCCCCTGGCAATCCAGAAGGGCGTCGACGACGCGAAGAAGAACATGTTCCATGTGCCCGTGACGGATGAGAGAACCATTCCGCACGAGGTCGAGGGCCACTACGGCGCCGGCCGCGTCCTCATCAAGCCGGCTATCCCCGGTACCGGCGTCATCGCCGGCGGCCCCGTCCGTCCGCTCTTCGAGCTCGCTGGCATCCACAACGTGCTCTCGAAGTCCCTGGGCACCAACAACGCCCTCAACATCATCAAGGCGGCCGCCGAGGGCCTCAAGCAGCTCTCCAGCCCGGCTGAGACCGCCGAGCGCCGCGGCATCACCGTCGGCGAGATGTTCGTCGGGAAGGAGAACTAGAGATGGCCAACTCTCTCAAGATCACCCTCGTGCGCAGCTGCATGGCCGCCGTCAAGAAGGACCAGACGGCCACCTGCCACGCCCTCGGGCTCAGGAGGATCGGCGACGTCGTCGTCCAGCCCGACAATGAGTCCATCCGTGGAATGATCTTCAAGGTCAAGCACCTTGTCGAGGTCGAAGAGAACTAGGAGTCACCCATCATGCAGCTGAACGATCTCCGTCCCGCGGAGGGCGCGAAGAAGTCCCGCAAGCGCATCGGCCGTGGCAACTCGTCCGGGTACGGCACCACCGCCGGCCGTGGCTACAAGGGCCAGCTCTCCCGCTCCGGTGGCGGCAAGGGCGCCGGCTTCGAGGGCGGCCAGCAGCCGCTCGCCATGCGCCTGCCCAAGCTCCCCGGCTTCCGTAACATCAACCGCGTCGAGTACGCTCCCGTGAACGTCTCCCGCCTCGATGCCGTCTTCGCCGACGGCGACGTCGTCGACGGCGCCAGCCTGGTCGAGAAGGGCATCATCAAGAGCGACTACATCCCCGTCAAGGTCCTGGGTGACGGCGAGATCACCAAGGCCCTCACCGTTCGTGTTGACAAGGTCTCCGCCTCTGCCAAGGCTAAGATCGAGGCGGCCGGAGGAAAGGTCGAGCTCCCGTGCTAAAGGGAATAGCCAACGCATTCCGCATCAAGGAGCTGCGTGACAAGATCCTGTTCACGCTTGCCATCCTGCTCATCTACCGTGTTGGCGCCCACGTGCCCGTGCCGGGCATCCCCTTCAGGGGCATGCTCGAGGCCTACCAGAACGCGTCGGGCAACGCGAGCTTCATCTCGGTGCTCGACCTGTTCTCGGGCGGCGCCCTCTCGCGCGTCTCGGTCTTCTGCCTGGGCATCATGCCCTACATCACGGCCGAGATCATCATGCAGATGATGCAGGCAGTCGTCCCCTCCCTCGGCGAGCTTGCTCGCGAGGGAGAGGCCGGCCAGCGCAAGATCACGCAGTACAACCGCTACCTGACGATTGGCCTTGCCACCCTCAACTCGGTTGGCTACCTGTTCCTGTTCAAGAGCGCGTCCTTCGGCATCAGCTTCGCCGGGCTCGCCCTCCCCGAGTGGGTCATGAACACGGTCGTCGTCTTCACCATGGTCACCGGCGCCATCATCATCATGTGGCTCGGCGAGATCATCACCCAGCGTGGCATCGGCAACGGCATGTCGCTGATCATCTTCACCAACATCATCAGCGGCCTGCCCTCCGCGTTCCGTGCGTCCATCGCAACCGGCAACGCGGGTGTCATCGCCACCCTGGTCACGCTCGTCGTGATCCTCGCGGTCATCCCGCTGATCGTCTTCATCGAGCGCGGCCAGCGCAGGATCCCCGTCCAGTACGCCAAGCGCGTCGTCGGGCGCAGGGTCATGGGTGGCCAGAGCACCTACCTGCCCATCAAGGTCAACACCGCCGGCGTGGTGCCCATCATCTTCGCCAGCGCCATCCTGTACCTCCCGGCGCAGCTCGCGGTGTTCTTCCCCGGCGTGGGCTGGATCCAGTCGTTCGCCAACGCCATCTCGACCGGCTGGCTCAACTGGATCCTCTCGATCGTCCTGATCGTGTTCTTCGCGTACTTCTACACCTCGATGGTCTTCAATCCTGACGAGACCGCCGACAACCTGCGCAAGCAGGGCGGCTTCATCCCTGGCGTCCGCCCGGGTGCCGCGACGGCCGCCTACATCAAGAGCACCCTCGACCACATCACGCTGCCGGGCGCCGTCTTCATGGCCCTCGTCGCCGTGGTGCCCTCGATCATCTTCTCCTTCACGTCGAACCAGCTCATCCAGGCCTTCGGCGGCACGTCGATCCTCATCATGGTCGGCGTCGCGATGGACACGATCTCGCAGCTCGAGAGCCAGCTCAAGATGCACAACTACGACGGCTTCTTCAAGTAGGGACTAGGGGGAACCACCATGAACATCGTCCTTCTCGGCGCACCCGGCGCAGGCAAGGGAACCCAGGGCCAGAGGCTCGTGGCAGACTACGGCTTTGCCCACATCTCCACTGGCGACATGCTTCGCGCCGCCGTCAAGGCCAACAGCGAGCTGGGCCAGAAGGCCAAGTCCTACATGGACGCCGGCCAGCTGGTCCCCGACGAGTTGATCATCGACCTCGTCAAGGAGCGTCTCGCGCAGCCTGACGCCGCCGAGGGTGCCATGCTCGATGGCTTCCCGCGCAACATCGCGCAGGCCGAGGCCCTCGACGCCGCGCTGGCCGCGTCGGGAAGCAAGCTTGACGGGGCCCTCCTCGTCGACGTCGCCCCCGAGGTCATCGTCAACCGCCTCTCCTCGAGGCGCACCTGCCGCTCCTGCGGCTACACCGGCAACGCCTCCGACGAGGTCTGCCCGCGCTGCCAGGGCGAGATGTACCAGCGCGACGACGACAAGCCCGAGACCATCAAGAACCGTCTCGACGTCTACCAGAGCCAGACCGCCCCGCTGGTCGCGTACTACGAGAACCAGGGCAAGCTCTGGTCCGTCGACGGCGACCGTCCGGTCGACGAGGTCTACGCCGACGTGAAGAAGGCGCTTTCGCTGTGATCAAGATCAAGACGCCTTCAGAGATAGAGGAAATGAAGGTCGCCGGAGCGCTGTCCAAGATGGCGCTCCGGCGCGTCGGTGCCGCAATCAAGCCCGGCGTGCTCACGAGCGAGCTCGACGGCATCGCCGAGAGCGTCATTCGCATGCACCGTGCCATCCCCACCTTCAAGGGGTATGGCGGCTTCCCGGCATCCATCTGCTGCAGTGTCAACGACGAGGTCGTCCACGGCATCCCGGGCATGCGCATGCTCGAGGAGGGCGACATCGTCTCCATCGACACCGGCGCCACCATCAACGGATGGGTCGGGGACAACGCCTGGACCTTCTACTGCGGCACCCCCTCGCGCGAGGCCGTCGAGCTCTGCGAGGTCACGCGCGACTGCCTCAAGGCCGGCATCGCCAAGGCCGTGCCGGGCAACCACGTGGGTGACATCGGTGCCGCCGTGCAGGAGCTCGCCGAGCGTCACGGCTTTGGCGTCCTGCGCGACTACGTGGGCCACGGCGTGGGCCACGTCATGCACGAGGATCCCTCCGTGCCCAACTGGGGCAAGCGTGGTCGCGGTCCCAAGCTCCAGGCCGGCATGGTCATCGCGATCGAGCCCATGATCACCCTCGGTGACTACGAGGTCGCGGTCCAGGGCAACGGGTGGACGGTCTCGACCGTCGACCATTCGATTGCCGCCCACTACGAGAACACCATCGCCATCACCAAGGACGGCCCCGTCATCCTCACCCAGGACGACGAGGGACCGTGGTGTTCCATGCAGGGCGGCGTGTAGGAGCGGGCATCTCTGTGTTCATTAGGTGTCCGCATGGACGGCATGTGTAGTTTTCGGTAAGATAGCTTGCTGCTGTCACCGTACGAAAGAGGAATGCACGAGTGAGCAAACAGGACGCCATCGAGCTTGAGGGCATCGTTCGCGAGACCCTGCCCAACGCAATGTTCAATGTCGAACTCGAGAACGGTCACGTCATCCTGTGCACCATCTCCGGGAAGATCAGGATGAACTACATCCGCATCCTCCCGGGCGACAAGGTCGACGTGGAGATCTCCCCGTACGACCTCACGCGCGGGCGCATCACCTACCGCTACAAGTAGGCTGTGCCCGGCGGGCCTCGGCCCGCATTCAGCCGAGAACAACCGCCTGCGGCTGGGCGAATACATAGCGTGCGCTAGCTTCCACCTGGCGCGCCACAGAGAACGTAGAGCACTTATCGGAAGGAAGAACGATGAAGGTACGTCCTTCGGTCAAGAAGATGTGCGACAAGTGCAAGGTCATCAGGCGCCACGGCAAGGTCCTCGTGATTTGCGAGAACCCCCGCCACAAGCAGCGCCAGGGCTAAGAGAGGAGCACGAAGTTGGCCCGTATCAACGGTGTCGACCTCCCGCGCGAGAAGCGCGCCGAGATCGGCCTCACCTATATCTACGGCATCGGCCGCACCAGCGCCACCAAGATCTGCGAAAAGGCCGGGGTTGACCCCGCCACCAAGGTTCGCGACCTCACCGAGGAAGAGGTCAGCAAGCTTCGCGACGTCATCGACGCCGAGTACACGGTCGAGGGTGACCTCCGCCGCGAGGTTCGTCAGAACACCGCCCGCCTGATGGAGATCGGCTGCTACCGCGGCCTGCGCCATCGCAAGGGCCTCCCCGTACATGGCCAGCGCACCCACACCAACGCTCGCACCCGCAAGGGCAAGAAGCGTCAGGTCGGCGCCAAGAAGAAGAACAGGTAGGGGGAGTAGACCATGGCACCTGCCAAGAAGAACCAGCGCGTCACGCGCATCAAGCGTTCGGAGCGCAAGAACATCGCCGTGGGCCAGGCCCACATCAAGAGCACGTTCAACAACACCATCATCTCGATCACCGACCCGCAGGGCAACGTGATCTCCTGGCAGTCCGGTGGCACCGTCGGCTTCAAGGGCTCCCGTAAGTCCACGCCGTTCGCCGCCCAGATCGCTGCCGAGACCGCTGCCAAGGCGGCCATGGAGCACGGCCTGCGCAAGGTCGCCGTGTTCGTCAAGGGCCCCGGCTCCGGCCGCGAGACCGCGATCCGCTCCCTCCAGGCCGCCGGCCTCGAGGTCTCGAGCATCCAGGACAAGACCCCCATTCCGCACAACGGCTGCCGCCCCAAGAAGCGCCGTCGCGTGTAGCACGAGGAAGGACCAACAGAAATGGCAGTTGATAGGACCCCTGTCCTCAAGAGGTGCAGGTCCCTTGAACTCGATCCCGTCGTTCTCGGGATCAACAAGAAGTCCAACCGTCAGCCTCGTCGCCAGCGTCGCAACGAGAGCGAGTACGGCCGCCAGCTGCGCGAGAAGCAGAAGGCGAAGTTCATCTACGGCGTGCTCGAGAAGCAGTTCCGTGGCTACTACGACCAGGCCAAGCGCATCGAGGGCATCACGGGCGACAACCTGATGACCATCCTCGAGTCCCGCATCGACAACGTCGTGTTCCGCCTCGGCTTCGCCCGCACCCGCAAGGAGGCCCGTCAGACCGTCCGTCACGGCCACATCACCGTGAACGGCAAGCGCGTCGACATCCCGTCCTACCGCGTCAAGGCCGGTGACGTCGTGGCCGTCTCCAACAAGGCCAAGGACCTCCTCCCCATCAAGGAGGCGCTCATCTCCTCCGAGCACGTGGCCGTCCCCGGCTGGCTCGAGGTCGACATCGAGAAGCTCCAGGGCTCCGTCCTCCAGCTTCCCTCGCGTGACCAGATCGACCTCATCAGCGACGAGACCATCGATCCCCAGCTCATCGTCGAGCTCTACTCCAAGTAGTAGCCCCCGGTTGGAGGTAGTACACATGTCAGAGTTCATCCGACCCCAGGTGTCGGTAGAAGAGGTGAGCGAGAACTTCTCGCGCGTGACCGTCGAGCCGCTCGAGCGCGGCTATGGCGACACGCTGGGAAACTCGCTGCGCCGCGTGCTGCTCTCCTCGCTCGAGGGTGCGGCGGTCGAGGCCATCTCGATCGACGGCGTCCAGCATGAGTTCACCACCGTCGAGGGCGTCTACGAGGACGTCACCGACATCGTCCTGAACGTCAAGGGCCTCGTGTTCCGCTCGATGGGCATCGCCGACGAGGCCGAGGCCTCCATCTCCATCGATGGCCCCGTCACCGTCACCGGTGGGGACTTCGCCGTTCCCGCCGAGTTCACGCTCGTCAACCCCGAGCACGTCATCTGCACCCTCGGCGAGGGCGCCCACCTCACCATGCGCATGCGCATCGGCGTGGGCCGCGGCTACGTCTCCGGCGACGACAACCAGCGTGACGGCGACCCCATCGGCATCATCCACGTCGACTCGCTCTTCTCGCCCGTGCGCCGCTGCGCCAAGGCGGTCGAGCCCTGCCGCGTGGGCCAGCACACCGACTACGACCGTCTCGTCCTCGAGGTCGAGACCGACGGCTCCATCACCCCGCGTGAGGCGGTCGTCGAGGCCTCGAACATCATCAACCAGCACATGAGCGCCTTCATGTCGCTGGCCGAGGAGCCCGTCGTCACCGAGGATGTCTCCATCTTCGCCAACGGCGACGACGACGAGAGCGGCGAGCTTGACAAGCAGATCGAGGACCTGGACCTTTCCGTCCGCTCCTACAACTGCCTCAAGCGCGCCGGCATCCACTCGGTGCGCCAGCTGGTCGAGTTCTCCGAGAACGACCTGCTCAACATCCGCAACTTCGGCGTCAAGTCCATCGAGGAAGTCAAGGACAAGCTCGAGTCGATGGGCCTTGGCCTCAAGGCCTAGGCTCACGCCGCGAATCTACGTATAGGAGCCAGTCATGCGTCACAACAAGAAGAGCGGCATGAAGCTCGGCACGGATGCCAGCCACACCAAGGCCATCAAGAAGGGCCTGGTTGCCTCCCTGCTCGCCAATGACCGCATCAAGACCACCGTCCAGCGCGCCAAGGCCATCCGCCCCGACGTCGACAAGGTCGTCACGTGGGCCAAGAAGGGCGACCTCCACTCCCGCCGTCTCGCCATCGCCAAGGTCGGCGACGCCGAGATCGTCCGCGAGGTCTTCGAGAAGGCCGCCCAGGGCATGTGGGCCGGCCGTGACGGCGGCTACACCCGCATCATGAAGCTTGGCACCCGCAAGGGCGACAACGCCGAGGTCGTCATCATCGAGATGGTCAACGAGGCCGTCAAGAAGAAGGCCGCGGCCCCCAAGACCGAGGTCAAGAAGGTCGAGAAGGTCGCCGAGCCCGAGCCCGAGGTCGAGGAGACCGTCGAGGCCGAGGAGCCTGCTGCCGAGGAGCCCGTCGAGGCCGAGGCTGAGGCCGAGGAGTAACGACCGGCACATCCACGCCAGTCTGGGGACCCCGCATGCGTGCGGGGTCCCTTGCTTTTGGGCGAAGGCAGGACGAGGGGACGGAGGATTTGTCCCAAAGCGGGACAAATCTCATGTCCCCCCTCCCCAGCACGAGAGCCCATGCGATAATGAGCGATTGTGACGTCGATGGTCGTAGGAGGGGAGTGAGATGGAGCTCGATGCCGCCACGGGACGTCGTCCCGGCGCCGAGGAGCGTGCCGCAGAGGCGCGCCTGGCCGGCTATGCGGGGACGCTCGTCCTGCGCGTCGGCTACCGCGGCACCGACTTCTGCGGCTTTGCCGAGCAGCCCGGCCTGCGCACCGTCGCGGGCGAGCTCGGACGTGCCGTCTCGACGCTCCTTCGCCGCCCGGTCGAGATCACCTGTGCCGGGCGCACCGACGCAGGCGTCCATGCCCTCGCACAGTACGTGAGCATCCCCGTGGCCCGGCAGGAGCTAGCCCTCTCGGGCCGTACGATGCTCTCTGCGCTCAATGCGCTCACTCCCGACGATATGTCCGTGAGTCGTGTCTATCGGGCCCCAGAGGGCTTCTCAGCGCGTTTTGACGCGCTTTCGCGCTCGTACCGCTACCGCATCTTCCCCGGCCCCGCGCGTCCGGTGCTCTGCGCCGGCCATGCCTGGTGGATGCGCCATGCGCTCGACGTGGGGGCCATGGACGAGGCGGCCCGCCTGCTCGTGGGCGAGCACGACTTCAAGAGCTTCTGCAAGGCCGCCTCGGCCGAGGGGAAGAGCACGGTGCGCGAGGTCCTCTCGTGTGGCGTCTCCTGTGTCGAGGAGGCGGGGGAGAGCCTCGTCGCGGTCGACGTCGTGGGCAGCGCCTTCCTCCACTCGATGGTGCGGACCATCACGGGCACCCTGGTGGAGGTCGGCCGAGGGCACCGTGACCCCACCTGGGTGCGCGACGTGCTTGGCGCCTGCGACCGCCGTGCAGCCGGGCCCTGTGCCCCGGCGAACGGCCTCACCTTCGTTGACGTGAGCTATCCCGAGGGACTGCTCGTTTCCTGGGAGGATGACTGCTAGATGGATGTCGGACTGCTTATCGACGTCTTGGTGGACGGTGTCATCGACACGGCCAAGCTCGTGCCGTTCCTCTTCGTGACCTATGTGGTCATGGAGGCGATCGAGCATGCGTCCGACAGGCGCGTGGCCCATGCCGTCGCCAATGCCGGCACGGCGGGTCCCATCGTCGGCGGCCTGCTCGGAGCCCTGCCGCAGTGCGGCTTCTCGGCCATGGCGGCGACGCTCTATGCCGCCCGCGTCGTCACGGCGGGCACCGTGGTCGCCGTGATCCTGTCGACGTCCGACGAGATGATCCCCGTCTTCCTCGCGCACGGAGACGCCTCGGGCGTGATGATGCTGGTCATCGTGCTCAAGATGCTCCTGGGTGTCGTGATCGGCCTCACCGTCGACGCCATCCTGCGCAGGCTCCACCGCTCCGGCGACGGCGAGGTGCACATCCACGAGCTCTGCGAGCGGGAGCACTGCGGCTGCGACGAGGACCACCAGCATGACCACGGGCACGTTGACGACCACGAGGGCGAGGCGGGGCACGACCACGAGCATGACCACGACCATGGCCACGATCACGGGCATGCCCACGGCGAGGGAGGGACCCTTCGATCGGTCCTGCGCGCCGCGTTGCACCACACCATACAGGTCACGGCCTTCATCTTCGTGGTGACGCTGGCGCTGGGCCTGGTGCTCGAGACGGTGGGGGAGGGGCCCGTCGCCCAGCTCGCTGCCAACCATCCCGTGCGCGCCACCTTCCTCTGCGCCCTCGTGGGACTCATCCCCAACTGTGCGGCGAGCGTCGCCATCTCCGAGCTCTACCTGGCGGGCACCATCGGGCTGGGTCCTTTGGTCGCCGGTCTGCTCTCCTCGGGCGGCGTGGGGCTCCTCGTCCTGTGGAGGACCAACGCTGACCTACGTCAGAACCTCGCAATCACCGCTTTCGTCTATGCTGTTGGAGTGGTCTGTGGCCTCATGGTGGGAATCCCGCTGTAAGGCACCGTGGCCACCGTCACCAATCGAGAGGAGCGTCTCGTGAAGCGTCAACGCTATGAGAGGACCGACGTCCCCAAGGGAGGCCCGCGCGGCGCGATCATGGGGGTCATCGCCCTTGTCCTTATCGCGGTGGGAGGATGGTTCCTCGTCCAGACCCTCTGGGCGAAGGCCAGGTTCGACTCGGCCAAGGGGGACGCGGAGCTCGTCTCGTCGGTGTCGGGCACGCCCGAGCTCAAGAGCGTCGACGGCTACACGGTCAGCGACCACAGCTTCAACAACACCCTCATCCTCATCGTGGATGACGTCGACGCCGAGGCACCGGTCCTCTCCGACGCCCGGATCCTGAGCCTCGACATCACGGCGGGCACGGCGACGATGGTCATCCTGCCCACCAACGTGCGCGTCAATCCCGAGACCAACCCCCAGATCCTCTCGGACCTCTTCGCCGACTCTGGCGCCTCCCCGTGCGTCAACGCCATCGAGAGGCGCTGTGGCATTCCCCTCGACCACATCATATTGACCGACACCGCTGGCTGGGAGTCCATCCGAGACCTCGACGGCAAGGGTGCCCAGGAGCTGGTCAAGCGGCTCAGCGACCTCCTCGACCGCGTGCACACCGACATGGACGCATCTGCCATCAACGACCTCAATGAGCGTGTCCAGGCCATTGGCTTTGCCAACGTCGCCCAGGTCGACATGCGTCCCGGCTCCGAGTGGACGGACGGCAACGGGGTGTCGTGGATGGTCGTCTACGACTACGAGGTCGGACCGGCCATCGGATACCTGGTGCCCGCAGCCTAGGGACGGTCGGGGACGGTCCCCAGTTGCCCCATCTATGGGTTTCGAGTGACACATGGTATCGTACGGTGCCTGTCTCCGCTGGGATTGATAGTCTGTATCCCGTGAGGCGACTTGGCCGATTGGCGGCCAGGAGGGGTTCGCATGGGACGCAACAATCCCAAGGTGTCCGTTATCATGCCGGTCTACAACGTGGATCGCTTCGTCGCGCGCGCCATTGAGTCGATGCGCAACCAGACCCTCGAGGACATCGAGGTCCTCGTGGTCGATGACGGGTCGACCGACCGCTCCGGCGAGGTCGTCGATCACATTGCCGAGCGCGACATCCGGCTCGAGGTGTTCCACACGGAGAACCATGGCGCGCCTGCGGCGCGCAACCTTGCCCTCGACCATGCGCATGGGACCTACGTCTACTTCATGGATGCCGACGACTGGGCAGAGCCCTCCATGCTCGCCGACATGGTCTCGCTTGCCGAGTCCCATGACCTCGAGCTCGTCATCGCCGGCTTCCACATCGACACGTTCTTCGATGGCGACGACCATCTCGATGAGGTCAAGAACCACCCGAGCACGGTCTATGGCGCGCAGGGGGACTTCCGCAACGACGCCTACCAGCTCTTCGACAAGAACCTCCTCTACACCCCGTGGAACAAGCTGTTCCTGCGCTCGCGCATCGAGGACCTGGGCCTTCGCTATCGCGACACCTTCTGGGACGACTTCCCCTTCGTGCTCGACTACATCCGCGACGTCGAGCGCGTGGGCGTGATCGACCATGCGTACTATCACTTCATCCGCGCACGCGCCGAGTCCGAGACGGCTCGCTGGCGTCCCAACATGTACGAGAAGCGCGAGGAGGAGCACGGCTGGATGCTCGACCTCTATCGCCACTGGGGCCTGCTCGACGACCTCGAGAGCATGGAGATGGTGCAGCGTCGCTACATCGAGCGTCTCGTCGGCTGCATCGAGAACGTCTGCAACCCCACCTGCAAGCTGCCGCACCGGCAGCGCATCGCGCTCATCAAGCAGATGATCTCGAGCGACCGTGCCCAGCTGGCGGTGCGCGTCGCACGTCCGCGCTCGCGCATGATGCGCACCATGCTCATACCCATCAAGGCCAAGAACGCCCAGCTTGCCTTTGCCGAGGGCAAGTTCATCTCGCTCGTGAAGGCTCGGAACGCGAAGACCTTCGCGCGCCTCAAGGCCAACAGGTAACGCCTCTCAGGATGGCATGCCCAGGCGCCTCGTTGATGCGGGCGCCTCGTTCCCTCGCGCGGAAACTGAGAAGAGCCCCGCAGGGGGCTCTTGGCAAGGGCTTTGTGGGTCTTGGGCTAGGAATCGTTGGGCTCCAGACCGGCCTTCTGGAGGGCCGAGTACGACTTCTGGAAGAGCCTGTTGGGGTCGGCGCCAATGGCTGCCGCATAAGCCCAGGTCTCCACGAGAGGAAGCGCGCGTTCGCCGGCCTCGACCTTGCTTACCATGGACTGGGTGCGACCGAGCCTCTCGGCGACCTGGACCTGGGTGAGACCGCTCTCCTGGCGCAGCTGGCGCAGCACGGCACCGATGACTATGTTCCTCTTGACATCCATAACAACAATATAGGATGATTCCTGAAAAGAACCCAAATAAGAATAATAACTTCATAGGGCAACAACATAATGAGATGCTATACAGCTCTATCGGATGAGGGGCACATGGTCTTTCCCATGGTGTTCCGCTGTATGCCGTACCTGCATGGGAATATGTTTGCCCGCGATACGCTACCATAGGCCTTGCCAGCCAACGCCCCGGGAAGGAGGAGACATGAACAGCGTCGCCGCGCGGACCATCTCCCTCCTTGCGACGAGCGTGGTCATTGTCGGACGAGAGTCCTTCCTGCGCACAACCGTCATCCACACGACGAACGGCCTGTTTTAGACCCGTCGTCCCCTGGGAAAGCCCACGTACGCAAACGACAACATGGTGTGACATATTGTTGCACCTGAATCAACAGGAGGATCATCCATGCAGAAGTTCATCGCCACCGAGTCGTTCTGGAACCTCTTCCCCGACGCGCAGATCGGCATCGTCGTGGTTCGCGACATGAAGACCGCCGACGAGGTCACCCCCGAGGACGCGGCCGAGGTCGAGGCCCTGCTCAAGAGGGCCAACGCCCAGGCAGGCCGTCACATCACCAACCCCACCCTCTCGCAGAACCAGCCCGTCGCCGTGTGGCGTGCCGCCTACCAGAAGTTCAAGACCAAGAAGGGTGCCCGCGTCTCCATCGAGAACCTGCTCAAGCGTGTCATGAAGGACAACCCGGTGGGCCACATCACGCCCTCCGTCGACATCTACAACGCCATCTCGCTCAAGTGGGCCTTCCCCGTGGGCGGCGAGAACGTCGACTCCTTCGTGGGCGACGTCCGCCTTGCCGTCACCGAGGGTGGCGACGAGTTCCTGCCGCTGGGCGAGGGCGAGTCCGATGACCCCACGCTGCCGGGCGAGCTGTGCTACCTGGACGACGAGGGCGCCATCTGCCGCTGCTGGAACTGGCGCGACGGCGTGCGCACCGCCCTGGGTGACGATTCTCGCAACGCCTTCCTCATCATCGAGAACGTCGACCCCACCCGTGCCGACGACCTGGTCGCCGCCATCGACGAGCTTGCCGAGCTCCACGAGCGCTACCTGGGCGCCAAGGTGTTCAACAAGCAGATCGTCACGCGCGACAACCCCGAGATGGTCATCGCCGAATAGCCATAGGTCATGTCGAGGGGCGGCCCACCTGTCACGCAGCCGTGGCGGGGGGCCGTCCCGCGTATCACGTCACGGGAGGAGGCCCCATGAACCCACACGGCATCAAGGCGGCGTTCTTCGACGTCGACGGCACCATCGTGGGGTTCAGGACCCATGAGGTGTCGCAGGCTACCCGCGAGACCCTTGCACGCCTGCGCGAGAACGGCATCGCCCCCATCCTCGCCACCGGAAGGCCGCACTACCA
>CAMPCT010000041.1 GCA_946647055.1 uncultured Atopobium sp.
CCGTCCGTCTCTGAGACAGGGGAGAACCGTCCCCAACCGTCTCTATCCCAGCAGAGGCGGCTTGCCCGCGAGCTTGGGGGTGCCCACGGTAAAGGTGTTGCCACCGGCAACGGGGTCGAGGCAGGCCTGGCTCGCGTTGACAAAGCCCTGCAGCGACATGTAGAGCGCGGCGTCCGTCATGTCCCACCCATAGGCGCGCGAGATCAGGCGCTGCATCTCCTTGTAGCCGCGGTCGATGGCGATGTCACAGGTCTCGCCATCAACGTTGACATACCATGCGTCGGCCGTCTCGGTGACGGGCCAGGCGATGTCCACGTCCTTGACCACGCGAACGCGCACGACGACCTCGCCCGCGATCTCGAGGCCGGTGGCGGTGACCTCGCCGTCGCCCATGGTGGCATGCAGGTCGCCCATGGCGAGCAGCGCACCAGGCACGCGCACGGGGAACCAGACCGAGGTGCCCTTGACGATCTTCTGGCTGTCCATGTTGCCACCGCCGTCGAACGACCAGCCGCTGGGGATGGGGTCGCCTGCGGGCGCGACGCCGATGACACCGATCATGGGGTTGATGGGCCACGAGACGTCGTTGAAGATGACGCGGCCGTCACGGACCTCGAGGATCTTCACACGGGCCTCGGACGTGGGCCAGAGCGGGCCCTCGCCCGGGATGGAGCAGACGCAGCCGCTCTCGGCCACGGTGACGTCCAGGATGTCGACGACGAGCGCATCGCCCGGCTCGGCCCCCTCGACGTAGAGCGGACCAGTCGCGGGGTTGCACTGGTCGTAGTTGACCGTGAGCTCGACATTGCCGCCCACGGTGACCTGTCCGTCGAAGCAGTCCCTGGTGACGAACGTGACGACGTCCCCGGACTCGCAGCGCGCGATGGGGGCGTTGTCCTTGTCGAACATGTGGGTCCATTCGGTGAGCTTGAGCATGGGGTTCTCCTCTCTGGGCAAGACGGGCTAGCCCTCCCTGCAATAGACGATTCTTCCGTCGCTCATGGTGTAGTCGACCCTGGCATCGGAGATGAGGCTGGGATCGACCTCCAGGATGTTCCTGTCGAGCACCACGAGGTCGGCAAGCTTGCCCACCTCGACGGTGCCGAGCTCGTCCTCCCAGAAGTTCTGGTAGGCGACGTTCTTGGTGTAGATCTCGAGCATCTGGTAGGCCGTGAGGCCCTGCTCGGGCCAGCGGTACATGTCGGTGTCACGCTCGCCGGGATACGGGCTGTTGCGCGTGACGCCAACCTGGATCTCGAGGATGGGGTCGTAGGGGGTGACGGGCGTGTCGCTCGCTCCGCTCACCAACACGCCCGCGTCGACCATGTCCTTGACCGGGTACATCCGGCCCGCACGCTCGGTGCCAATGAAGGCCTCCTCGAGCTCGCAGAGATCGTCGCGGTACATCCACAGGAACTGCAGCGCGCAGGGAATCCCCAGCCTGGCGAGACGAGGGATGTCGTCGTGCGAGATGGCGCAGACGTGCGTGATGGTGTGGCGGGCGTCGCGCATCCCGTTGGTGTTCAGAGCGTGCTCGTAGGCATCGATGGTGCGACGCACCATGCCGTCCCCAATGGCGTGGACATGGACCTGGATGCCCTCCGCGTCGAGGGCGTCCACCATGTCCTCGAACTCCTTGCGGTCCCAGATGGGGTCCCCACCGAACCAGCCCTCGCCCTGCCCCGCGGCCTCGAGGTACGGCTCGAGCATGACGGCAGTGGCGCTCTCGGTCACGCCGTCACCGTAGATCTTGACCATGCCGGGACGGACGAGGTTCGAGGTCGCGGCGGTCGCCTCCTTGACGATGCCGATGACGTCCTCGGCCTTGTCACCGGGCTGGGCGGTGAAGGCCGGCCGCACGCGCAGGTGGAGCCTTCCCTCGTCCTCCCAGCGGTGGTAGTGCGAGACCTGGTAGGGGTAGTCGGCCAGCCATGCGGGGTCGACGATGTCGACCACGGCGGTCACGCCCATGGAGTTGGCCTCGTCCTGGAACGCCGCCATGGTGGTCTCCCAGATCTCATCGGAGATCTGGAGGCCTGGGAACATGTGGTTGGCCATCCACATGGCATTGTCCACGAGGTACCCCGTGGGCTCCCCGTCCTTGTCACGCTGGATGAGGCCACCCTCGGGGTCGGGCGTGTCACGTGTGATCCCCAGGGCATCGAGCACGAACGAGTTGACCCACACGGAGTGGACGGAGAGGTCGTAGAGCAGGATGGGCTTGGTGTCGCATATGGCGTCGAGGTCGCGCTTGTGGGGGCCGGGGTTGGAACCGTCCTCGAGCATGTACGCGTTGAGCAGGAACGGCTGGCCCGTGTACACCTCCTCGTCGGGATGGGCCTCGATGAAGGAGCGGATGGTCTCGACGTACTCCTCGTTGGTCGACTTGCCCTCGAGGTCGATCTGGTAGAGGGTGGTGATCCACTTGCCCGGTACGTGTAGGTGGCCGTCCATGAACCCAGGGCAGACGAAGCGGCCGTCCAGGTCGATGACCTTTGTCCCCTCGCCGATGTACGCCTCGGCTCCGGCGTCATCTCCCACGTAGGCGATCCTGTTGCCGCAGACTGCGACGGCGGAGGCGATGTCGTCGGGAGCGACCATCGTCTGGACGTGGCCGCCCCTCAGGACAATGCTTGCCTTCTCAGACATGGGAGCCCCTTTAGAGGACGAAGCCGCAGGCAAGGTATAGCACGGCGGTGATGACGCCACAGATCAGCGAGTAGGGCACGCAGGTCGAGGCGTGTCGTCCGGCAGGGAGGCCCCAGGCGGTCGAGGCGAGCTCCGTGTAGTCGCAGATGTAGCAGAAGTTGCAGCCAAAGCAGCCGGCGGAGATGACCGCGGCGCAGGTCAGCGGCACGTTGGCGCCGATGCCGATGGCCAGCGGGATGACCACCGGGAACGCGATGAGCATGAGGCTCCAGTTGAGGCTCATGGCCGCCTCGGAGATGCTGAAGAGCACGAACAGCAGGACGGGCAGGAAGGCCGGGTTGACGCTCGTCTGCGCCATGGAGACGAGGTAGTCGATGTAGCCGAGCTCCTCGAGGATGCCGCCGAGGGCATAGCTGGTCACGAACAGGATGTACAGGGCCATGAAGTCGGCGAGGCCGTCGACCAGGCAGCCCTCGACGTCCTCGGTGCTGATGATGCCGCGGACGAGGTACATGGCGAAGACGATGGGAAGGGTGACGAAGAGCGCCGGCACGATGTCCCACTCGAAGTAGTACGAGAAGGCGACCATGAGGATGATGGGGATGAAGAAGTCCCAGAGGGTTCCCTTCTTGGTGCCGTCATCCTCGGCCTCCTCCTCGCCCGCGTCAAGCTCCTGGTAGAGCTCGGGACGTGCCTCCTTCATGGGGCCGATCTTGGGGACGAACCCCAGCGCGAACAGAAGGGCGAAGATGATGCTGACCCACGCGTAGAAGCTGAACGGGATGGTGCTGATGAAGCCACTCATGCCGTCGAGGCCACCCGACTCGAAGAGGCCCGCCATGAACGCCGCCCAGCTCGTGATCGGGAAGAGCACGCGCAGGGGCTCGGCGATGGTGTGGTTGATGTAGGCGCCCTCCTCGCGCGGGACGCCCATCTCGTCGTAGATGGGGGCCATGATGGAGCCGCCCACGGCGAGGTGCAGGTAGTCGTCGAAGAAGAACGGGAACTGCATGAGCCAGGTGGCGACGTTGAGCTGCTTGCCGGTCTTGGCGCGCGACTTGACGATGTCGGCGAAGGCGTCCAGCGAGCCGGCGCGACCCAGGAGCTTGCAGAACACGTTGAGCAGGCCCGTGAGCAGGACGATCCAGACGAAGTCCTCGAGCATCATGGTGGCGAAGATGGTCTCGGAGAGGCCGTCGAGGAAGCCGCGGCCATAGGCGAGGGCGACGCCGATGGCCATGCCAAAGGTCAGCGTCTCGAGAATGCGCTGCGACAGGATCGCGTAGTAGAAGAGGAAGCCGATGACGAGCCAGCCGATGGCGGGGTTGACCCCCTCCCCCGGCGACATGAACGCGCATGCAGCGATGATGACGACCGCGACACCATAGGTGAGCAGCTTGTGCACGGTGCTGTTCTTGTCGGTGATGCGCTGGAAGAGCGATGCCTCGCTCGCACCCATGGGTACCATCCCCTCTCGTGACGAACGTCCCTTGGACGGGTACGCCGCCGACGTCTTGTTGTCGGCAACCAGATACGTGAAGAACCTATGAAGGCCCCACGTAGACTGTAGTGAACCGCACGCCGTTTTGCATGGGCATTTGGTTTCGATTTTGCAAATGGTCACATTGGAATAACGACCCCGCGGGACCTTTTCCTCATTGGCACGTCGAAATAACCGGATAAGGCGCGCGACCATGCCGGCACGGCGACTGCCCGGCCCGTCAAAAGAAGAGCGGGCCGAGGCCCAAGGCCCCGACCCGCATCGCACGCGTGGTGCCCTCTACAGGGCTCGAACCTGCGACCTTTCGCTCCGGAGGCGAACGCTCTGATCCACTGAGCTAAGAGGGCGTGCGAGAAGAGAGTATAGCGCAAACCTCAGCGAGAGGTGGGCGCTTGCGTCTTGCAACAGTTTGATTACACCCCCCTGCGGCACATGCCCGTCACATTACCCCGTGATACCATCCTTATCCAATAATCCGCAGCGCACGCGCCGCATGTCGCGAAAGGGACGGGCCATGATTGCAGTCATCAAGGACAGCGCGACCACCGAGCAACTCGACCACTTCATCGCCTGGGTCGAGGCCAAGGGCCTGCGCGTCAACGTGAGCCAGGGCGACGCCGAGACCATCATCGGCATCATCGGCGACACCAGCCGCATCGACCCCTTCCTCCTCGAGAGCATGGACATCGTCGAGCGCGTCCAGCGCGTGTCCGAGCCCTTCAAGAAGGCCAACCGGAAGTTCCACCCCGAGGACACCGTCGTCGACTGCGGCCACGGGGTCAGGATCGGCGGCGGCCACTTTGCCGTCATCGCCGGCCCCTGCTCGGTCGAGGGCGACAACCTCATCGAGATCGCACGTCGCGTCAAGGCAGCGGGGGCGACCATGCTGCGTGGCGGTGCCTACAAGCCCCGCACCAGCCCCTATTCCTACCAGGGAATGGGCGAGCGCGGCCTCGACCTGCTCTGCGCGGCTCGTGACGAGCTGGACATGCCCATCGTGACCGAGATCATGGACGCCCGTGACGTGCAGCTGTTCGTCGACCGCAACATCGAGGTCATGCAGATCGGCGCGCGCAACTCGCAGAACTTCACCCTGCTCAAGGAGGTCGGCAAGACCCAGACGCCCATCCTGCTCAAGCGCGGCATGTCGGGCACCATCGACGAGCTGCTCATGGCGGCCGAATACGTCATGAGCGAGGGCAACGAGAACGTCATCCTGTGCGAGCGCGGCATCCGCACCTACGAGACGCGCACGCGCAACACCTTCGACCTCTCCGCCGTGAGCGTGCTGCACCACCTCTCGCACCTCCCCGTCGTGGCAGATCCCAGCCATGCGGTGGGCTACACCCGCTACGTGGCCGACATGGCGCTCGCCGCCACCGCCGCCGGCGCCGACGGCCTCGAGATCGAGGTGCACAACTGCCCGTCCGAGGCGTGGTCCGACGGCGCGCAGGCCCTCGTCCCCGACCAGTTCGACCAAGTCATGAACAAGGTCCGCGGCATCCGGGCCGCCATCGCCCCGGAGGTCGAGTAGCATGGCGGACTCCCCCAGCTTCGTGCCCGGCCGCATCGGGATCGTGGGCCTCGGCCTCATCGGCGGCTCGTTCGCCAAGGCATATGCCGCCGCCGGCCATGAGGTCTACGGCTGGAACCGCGACGAGGACACGCTGCGCCTCGCCATGATCGAGACCATCGCAGGCGAGCTCGACGAAATCACCCTCCCCACCTGCGAGCTCATCATCCTCGCCGGCTACCCCGAGTTCTGCGTGAGGTGGCTGCAGGAGAACGCGGGGCTCATCTCCCCCGACGCCATCGTCATCGACGTCGCGGGCATCAAGCGCGACATCTGCGAGCGCTGCCGTGCCATCGCGCGCGACATGCCCTGGGAGTTCTGCGGGGCCCACCCCATGGCCGGCACCCAGTACTCGGGCTTTGCCTACTCGCGCGCCACCATGTTCAAGGGGGCTCCCATCGTGCTGGTGCCGCGTCAGGACCAGGACCCGGTCGAGCGCATGGAGTTCCTCGAGCGCCTCAAGGGGCTCCTTGCCCCCTGCGGCTTCAAGACGTGGTCCGTCACGACCCCCGAGGAGCACGACCGACTCATCGCCTACACCTCCCAACTCGCGCACGTCGTGTCGAACGCCTACGTCAAGTCCCCCACCGCCCAGAGCCACCACGGCTTCTCGGCGGGCTCGTACCGTGACCTCACGCGCGTCGCCCAGCTCAATGCCGACATGTGGTCGGAGCTCTTCCTCGAGAACGCCGACTTCCTCTCCGAGGAGATCGGGACCATCATCCGCTCCCTCCAGGAATACAAGGACGCCATCGACGCGGGCGACCGCGACCGCCTTCACGACCTGCTCGCCGAGGGCAGCCGCCTCAAGCGCGAGGCGGAGAGCCGAGGGAGGTCGTGACCGTGCCGTCCCCGCTCGTGATTCCCGTCGCGACCACCCTGGGCGGCTACGAGGTCCGCGTGGGCGAGGGGCTGCTCGACGACCTGGGCACCATGGTCGCCCCGCTCCTGGGGCTGGGTCCCGCCCTCGTCGTCAGCGACAGCAACGTCGCCCCCCTCTACCTCGACCGCGTCATGGCCTCGCTCAGGCGCGCGAGCATCACGTGCTCGTCCTTCACGTTCCCCGCCGGCGAGCAGAGCAAGGACCTCGCCACCTGGTCCCAGGTCCTTGGCGCCATGGCGGAGGCACGCCTCGACCGCGACTGCTTCGTAGTCGCCGTGGGCGGTGGCGTGACGGGCGACATGGCCGGCTTTGCCGCCGCCACCTACCTGCGTGGCATCGACGTCGTGCAGGTGCCCACATCGCTGCTCGCCATGGTCGACTCCTCGGTCGGCGGGAAGACGGCCGTCGACCTCCCCCAGGGAAAGAACCTCGTGGGCGCCTTCCATCAGCCCCGCCTCGTCGTCGCCGACGTCGAGACCCTCTCGACCCTTCCCGACACCACCTTCGCCGACGCCTGCGGCGAGGTGATCAAGCATGCGGTCCTCGCCGAGCCCGCGCTGCTCGACGAGCTCGAGGGCGCGCCGCTCACCGCCCGCCGTGATGACGCCGCCTACCTCGCGTCCGTGGTGGCACGCAACGTGCTCGTCAAGCGCGACGTCGTCGAGCACGACGAGGTCGAGCGCGGCCTCCGCCAGACGCTCAACCTGGGCCACACCGTCGGCCATGCCGTCGAGGCCGCCAGCGGCTTCGCCCTTGGCCACGGTTCCTGCGTCGCGGCGGGTCTCTGCATCGTCTGTCGATATGCGCTGGCAGAGGGCCTGCTCTCGTCCGACGACGCGCGCAGGGTCCAGGCGACGGTCCGCGCCCACGGCCTGCCGACGGGCTCGGACGTGGACCCCAGCGTCCTCACCGGCTACGCGCTCGCCGACAAGAAGCGCCATGGGGATGTGGTCAACCTCGTCGTTCCGCGCGCCATCGGGAGCTGCGAGGTCATGCCGATCAGCACTGACGAGCTCGCCGCGCTCATCGCGCGGCATGCGAGGGGGTAGCCATGGACGTCACCATCCAGCCTCGGGCCCTCACGGGCACCGTCTCTGCCATACCCTCCAAGTCCGAGGCGCATCGCGCGCTCATCCTCGCCGCGTTCGCCCAGGGTCCCTCGACCATCTCGTGCCCCTCGACCTCGGCAGACATCGAGGCGACCGCATCCTGCCTGCGTGCCCTGGGCGCCCAGGTCGAGCACGATGGCGAATGCTTCCGCATCATCCCCCTTCCCCGCGGCAACAAGGGGCTTCCCGTGGCACGCCTTGGTCAGGTGCTCGACTGCGGGGAGTCCGGCTCAACCCTCAGGTTCCTGCTGCCCATCATGGCCGCGGTCGACTGCGACGCCAGGCTCTCGGGCAAGGGACGCCTCTTCGAACGGCCCCTCTCACCCCTCTACGAGCAGCTCGTCGAGCACGGCGCCGCGCTCTCCCCCCAGGGAGTCGCACCACTTGCGGTGTCCGGCAAGATCCGCGGTGGGGTCTTCTCGCTCCCGGGCAACGTCTCGTCGCAGTTCGTGAGCGGCCTGCTCATGGCCGCCGGCGTGACGGACCTTGGCATCGAGGTCCGCGTGGGCGAGCCCGTGCAGTCCCGCCCCTACATCGAGATCACCTCGCGCATGCTCAAGCGCTTTGGCATCGGCGTCGAGACCTGGCCTCGCCAGAGCAGGCACGGCAACGAGATGGTCTGGTCTGTCGGGCCCGAGCAGGTTCCCGGCTCCCCCGGTCACGTCGACATCGCGGGCGACTGGTCCAACGCCGCGTTCTGGCTCTGCGCCGGTGCGATCTCGGGCAACGGCGTCACCGTGTCGGGACTCGACCTCACGAGCGTGCAGGGCGACCGCGCCATCATGGCCATCCTCGCCCGCATGGGGGCGCGTGTCATCCGCGGGCGCGGCTCGGTCACCGTCATGCCCGACAGGCTCGTCACCTGCGAGATCGACGTCTCCGACATCCCCGACCTCGTTCCCCCGCTCGCCCTCGTCGCCGCATGCGCCAAGGGCACGAGCCGCATCCATGGCGCCGCGCGCCTGAGGCTCAAGGAGTCCGACCGCATCGCGACGGTCGCGTCAGCCCTCCACGCGCTGGGCGTCTCCGTCGACGAGCACGAGGACGGCCTCGACATCCACGGGCGCGGCATGCTTGCCGGCGGTTCCGTCGACGCCGCCAACGACCACCGGATCGCCATGATGGCCGCCATCGCCTCGGCACGCACGGAGGGTCCGGTCGTCATCCACGGTGCCGAGTGCGTCGCAAAGTCCTATCCCGCCTTCTTCGACGACTTCGCGTTCCTTGGGGGCGGACTCGAGGGAAGGGACGACTGACATGGGCTCCACCTTCGGCGAGACCTTGCGCGTCACGGTGTTCGGGCAGTCCCATTCCGCCGCGATCGGCTGCGTCGTCGAGGGTCTCCCCGCAGGCTTCAAGCCCGACCTCGACGCGCTCGCGACCTTCATGGCACGACGCGCGCCTGGACGTGACCCCTGGTCGACGCCCCGTCGCGAGGCCGACGCCGTGCGCATCGTCTCGGGCCTCAACGACCGTGGCGAGACCTGCGGCGCCCCGCTTGCCGCCCTCATCGAGAACACCTCTCACAGGAGCTCCGACTACGACCTGCTCGCCCGGGTCCCACGCCCCGGGCACGCGGACCTCACCGCCCAGGCACGTTGGGACGGGTACCAGGACGTGCGTGGCGGCGGGCACTTCTCGGGCAGGCTCACCGCCCCGGTATGCGCTGCGGGTGGCATCGCGCTGCAGCTCCTCGCCACCCGAGGCGTGCGCATCGGCGCGCACCTCCTCCAAGTCGCAGACGTCACCGACGAGCCCTTCGCCGCGCTCGACCTCGACGATGCGTCGCAGGCTCGTCTTGGCGAGCAGCTCGACGCGCTTGCGGACGGCCGGACCTTCCCCTGCATCCTCGGGGAGTCCGGGATTGGCATGGCCGAGGCCATCTCGGCGGCCCGCGAGTCGGGCGACTCCGTGGGTGGCATCGTGGAATGCGTCGCCTGTGGCATGCCCATGGGCGTAGGCGGCCCCATGTTCGACGGCATCGAGTCCGCCATCGCCCGCGTCGCCTTTGGCATCCCCGCCGTGAAGGGCATCGAGTTTGGCGCCGGGTTCACCGCGGCGCTCATGCGCGGCAGCGAGCACAACGACCCGTACGCCCCCTCGGACGCCGGCCTCCCCCATCCCACCAAGAACGATGCCGGTGGCAACCTTGGGGGCATCACCACCGGCGCCCCGGTCCTCTTCCGCATGGCGGTCAAGCCCACGAGCTCGATCGCCCAAACCCAGGACTCGGTCGACCTCACCACCGGCGAGCAGGTCACGCTCGAGGTGCCGGGGAGACACGACCCCTGCATCGCCCCGCGCGCCGTCCCGGTCGCCGAGGCCGTCATGGCCCTCTCCCTGCTCGACTGCTGGCTCACCTATCCGCCCCACGTTAGCGTCTCGGGCATGGGCTGGTGATCGCGATGGGTGACCTCGAGCACGCACGCGCCCGGATCAACGAGATCGACGCGCAGATCGTCAATCTGTTCCAGCAGCGCATGGACTGCGCCGCCGCCATCGCCGCCTACAAGCGGGAGCACGCGCTTCCCGTCCTCGACGCATCCCGCGAGCGCCAGAGGGTCGAGGCTGCAGAGGCGCTGGTGTCGCCTGACCTGCGCCCCTACGTCGCGCGCCTGATGGAGGCCATCATGGGCCTCTCCCGGGACCGCCAGGAAGAGCTGCTCCGACAGGACCCCACGGAGGTCGAACGCCCATGAGCGCCCCCACGACATCGGTCTGCTTTGGCCTTGTCGGCCGCAAGCTCGGCCACAGCTGGTCCCGCCAGATCCACACACGGCTGGGAAGCGCCCCCTACGACCTCATCGAACTCGAGCCAAACGAGGTCGAGGCCTTCGTTCGCGAGGGCTCCTGGCAGGGCCTCAACGTGACCATCCCCTACAAGGCGGAGGCGGCACGCCTCGCCGACGAGAGGAGCGAGCGCGTGGCCCGCCTTGGCGTCGCAAACACGCTCCTGCGCAGGGACGACGGAAGCATCTTTGCGGAGAACACCGACGTCCTCGGCTTCTCGTGGATGCTCGGGCGCTTCTGCAGGCGACATCTGGGGTCACCGGCCACAGACGTGCTCGCCGGGCAAAAGGCCCTCGTCCTGGGGACGGGTGGCGCGGCACAGGCGGTGACGACCTCCCTCGAGGAGGTCGGCGCACGAGTCATCCAGATCTCTCGCACGGGAACCGAGACCTACGAGGGCCTCGCGGCACGTCATGCCGACGCCAGGCTCCTCGTCAACGCGACGCCCGTGGGGATGTACCCCAACTGCCCCGCGACACCGCTCGCGCTCGACGAGCTCTCCCAGCTCACCTCGCTTGTCGGCGTGCTCGACGTCATCTACAACCCGCTGCGCACCCAGCTGGTGCTCGACGCTAGGTCGTTGGGCCTCCCCGCGGAGTGCGGCCTCGCCATGCTCGTGGCACAGGCGCTGCGCTCGAGCGAGCTCTGGCAGGGAATCCCCCTCGACGACGCGCTTGTCGAGGAGATCGAGCGCGACCTCAAGCACCAGATGCGCAACGTCGCCCTCATCGGCATGCCCGGGGCTGGGAAGACGAGCACGGGGAAGCGCCTCGCACACCTCATGGGCAGGCCCTTCGTCGACATCGACGACGCCTGCACGCTCGAGGCGGGCATCACCCCGGGAGAGATGATCAAGACCAAGGGCGAGGAGGCCTTCCGCAAGGTCGAGAGCACGGTCGTCGCCCGCTACGGCTCGTCGAGCGGCATCGTCATCGCCTGCGGCGGCGGGGTCGTCACACGCGAGCGCAACCGCCTGCCCCTCTTGCAGAACTCCCTCGTCGTCATGCTCGACCGGCCTCTCGAGGAGCTCTCGACCGAGGGACGGCCGCTCTCCGGCGCGCGCGGCGTGTACGCCCTGGCAGCGGAGCGCATGGACGCCTATCACAGCTGGGCGGACATCATCCACACGTGCACCGGAACGGCAGCAGGAGACGCCGCGGCGATTCTCAAGGAAATCGAGGACCTGTAGCGTCACACGACGTCCATTCGCGTCACATCGGTAAACAAAAAAATCGACCGCCCGCGGATTTGTCCACGTCTCTGGGCACCCTTTCCCACGGGATGAAACATATTTGTTTGTCAGTCGTTTGATGGTCATCCATGGGAGTCATTGGAGTTGGTTCGATGGTCGGAAAGGATGTGGCACCGCGCGTCCTCGATGCGATAGGCGGACGCGACAATGTCACCGCCTGCAACGTCTGCATGACGCGCCTCAGGCTCACGCTCGTCGACGCCGAGGGCATCGACACCGAGACGCTCGGCGATATCGAGGGCGTTCTTGGCGTCATACGTCGCGGCGAGCAGGGCCTCGAGGTCGTGTTTGGCCCCGCGGTGGTCGAGGAGGTCTATGACAGCCTCAAGGTCCTTGTCTCCGACGCCTCCACTGACGTCGAGGTGCCCGAGCGGCCCACTGGCAACATGCGCGTCATGATCAGCCCGGGGAGGCGCAAGTCCTATCACGCCCAGGCAGCCGCCCTCGCTGCGCGTGACAAGTCCGCGACGGGCGAGCTCGGTGACATCCTCGACGAGATCAAGAGCAACGAGGAGGCACAGGCACGCGGGCTGCGGCTTCTCGTCATCAACGGTCCCAACCTCAACATGCTCGGCACGCGCGAGCCTGCCATCTACGGTCGTCAGGACTATGCCGCGCTCGTCGAGCTCTGTCGTCGTGCGGGTGCCAACGCGGGATTTTCAGACGTGCGCTGCTTCCAGTCCAACCACGAGGGCGACATCGTCGACGAGATCCAGCGTGCCCTCCACGAGGCCGACGGCATCGTGATCAATCCCGGTGCCTACACGCACACCTCCATTGCCATCCTCGACGCCCTCAAGGCCGTGGGCCTGCCTGCCGTCGAGGTCCACATCTCCAACGTCGACGAGCGCGAGGAGTTCCGCCAGGTCTCCTACGTGCGTCTCGCCTGCTTCGAGACGATCGCGGGCATGGGGCTCGAGGGCTACCGCAAGGCCATCTTCGACCTCGCGCGGCACCTCGCATCGGAACGCGGGTAACCGGTGGCCACAACCGCCCGAGGGACCACCTTCACGCTGCGCGTCGGGGACGTGGCCGTCATCTGCACGCGCAAGCGCGTTCGCGGCATCAGGCTTCGCCTTGCGGCCGACGGCTCCGTGCGCATGTCCATTCCCTGGCACTGCCCCCTCGCCGTGGCAGAGGCCTTTCTGCAGGCACATGAGGGATGGGTTCGCGAGGCGGCGGCGCGTGGGTCACGTCAGGCGGTCGTCGATGCGGGGCTTGGTGGCACGACCCGCCTCTGGGGCGAGACCCTTCCCGTTGACGTGGTGCCCTCCCCCAACGCACGCTCCGCCCG
>CAMPCT010000042.1 GCA_946647055.1 uncultured Atopobium sp.
GTATGGATATCAATGAGCTTCTCCGGCAGGAAATCCCGGAGTTTTTCTTCGTAAAAAGCAGCGTCGACCGGTTCGATCGGGCTTACCGCACACCTGTCCATCCAGTTTCCTCCCTGTCACGCGGCGCTCTGCCGGCTCTTCTTAATACAGGTCTCCGTAATTCATCAGGAACTCGCCGAGGATCTCCGCAAATACCGTGAAGTTCTCGCATTCGATAAATTCGTCCGGCTGATGCGCGCCGCCGTATTCACCGAATTCGCGTCCGCCGCCGAAGCTGAGCGCCCCCGTCACGGTCGCGGACGTTGCCGACAGCGGCCCCGTGATGGTGGCCCCCGTCGCGGTGATTGTGCCGGGAAACTCGCCCGTCGCGGTGATGGTGCCGTCGGTGATGTCGATGCCGTCCCCAGCCGTGTAGGCCATGCCGCCGCCGCCCTCGGTGCTGCCGCTGATGGTCGAAGACGTCCCGGTCGGCAGGCCGACCTCGTAGCTGGTCGACAGGTTGCCCATCGAGACCTTGACTATCTTCTTCACGATTCGCGCGGTGACGGAGCGCCCGATGCGGTTGTCGGTCGACGTCAGGACGTCTCCGACGTCCCAGTCCCCCGCACCCTCGACGTCTGCGTCGATGTTGCCCTGAACCTGGAAGTCGCGGAGCGTCTTCGTCCCGTCCGTGCGAAGCTGCTCCAGGTCGGCGCCCGAGTAGTCGTAGTAGACGGCTATCTCGTCGACGCCGAAGAGCGTCTGGGTCTCGGAGACGTTGCCCTGCGCGTCTGCGTAGAGGTCAAGCCTGACGCGCTCGCCCAACTCGCCCTCGCCAGCGCAGACGAGGTGGTTTGGCACGCGGTGGTTGACGGATTGCGTGAACGCTAGGATGTCGGAGTCGACCTCGTCCCTGATGACGCGAACGGGCGCCGCCGACAGCTCGACGGTGCCGTCTCGTCTCGTGATGACCAGCTTCGCGCCGGATGCCGCCAGCATCGAGACCAGTCCGTCGTAGGCGTTGACGAAGCGGGCGAACTGGTAGGACGTAATCTGGATGCCGGACGATGCGCCGCTGACCGACATAAGCCCCGAAAGCCCGACGCGCTGGATTATCTGCCCTATGCACGCGTTGGCCTCGCCGGAGACGGTCACGTAGTCCTGACCGTAGGCCGGGGCGATAATCTTCCCAGACAGGATGCCGTGCCACGTGCGGCCGCGATAGGTGGTGATGGTGCTGTGCGACTCGGTCTCCACCACGTCGACCACCCCGCCGTATGCGGTGCCGTCGATGTAGAGCAGCTCGCCGCCCGTGAGAAGGGGTGACTCGAAGCTTATCTCGAAGTCCTGTTCGTCAAGGCCGTAGGCTAGGTCCATGTCGAACGACTCGATAGCGGCAATGTCCGTGAAGCTGGTGTCGGTCGCGATCAGAACTGGTTCCATGGCGGCTCACCTTCCATGTCGTACCAGCCTAGGTCGAACCCGAAGGAGCCGTCCCACGAGACGGTGGAGTACCCTGCGGGCACTTCCTCGAAGATGTAGGAGCCGCCGCCGACGCCGATGCCGCGCTCGCCGGACGAGAAGACGTTCGTCCTCGTGCCGTCCTGCGTGACGAGCGTGATGGTCTTCGCATGCCCGTCGACCACGACGTAGCCGCCGCTCGGGACGGTGACGTTGAGCTGGTAGCGATTCGAGCCGACCACGACGTACGGGCTCACCGCCGGGCCGTAGATGCGAAGGAACACGGAGGACGGTGACAGGAGCCCAGTGTCGACGCTGTTGGAGCTGATCGAGATTCCGTAGTCGTGCGAGTAGTCGTGCGGGTAGTCGAGGCCCGTGGACTCGCCCTCCTCTGTGGCGGTGAACTGCACGACCTCCAGCCTGCTCCACGCGCCGTCGAGCAGCAGCAGGGTCAGCCGCATGCCGACGAGCCCGGCCATGGCATACGACGGCTCTGCCTCCACGAACAGGGCACGCTGCCTCCACTCGCCCTCGGCGACCAGCGTGCCCGGCTTGCCGTTGGCCACGTCTGCGTCGAAGACCCTCCGCATGGCATCGGCCTGCGCGGGCGTGGTCGAGAGGCCGACCTGTGCCTCGCGTGCCGGCCTCGTGGCGCTCAGCATGTCGCGGTAGCCGAGGCGGTACGACCACGAGCGCCCGCGGATGCCCATTGCGGGGCCGACGTAGGTGAGCGGGCCGTCGAGCTCGACGGTCGTGGCGCCGGGCGTCCCAGGCACGTAGACGAGGCTATGCATTCTGCACCACGGCTCCCCTCGCCATCCTGTCGAACCCACGCCTGCTGAGGTGGTCGACGTTCTCGTAGATGATTGGCGCGAGATTGCGCTCGAGCCAGGCAATGACCTCGTCACCAGACTCGCCGCGAGCAGGCATGTTGTCGGCGATGGCGTCTGCGTACTTGGACAGGTATGGCTCGTATGACGGCCAGACCATCTCCGCGCCCTGCTCGCCGACGCCTATCAGCGTCGCGCCGTCAACGAAGCCGCCCTTGGCGTACCAGTCGATTGCGATGCTGGGAGCCGAGCCCTTGCCGCCGATGCCCCACGGCACCTCGCCGCCATTGATGCGGAAGTGCGGCAGCTTGATGTGCGGGAAGGACAGGGTCACGTTGAATGCGTCCTTGATTCTCTGGATGGCGCTGGAGACCGCGCCCTTGGCATCCTCGATGGGCTGCGTGATGGCCTTCTTGATTTCATCGAACTTTGTCTTGACGGCGCTCTTGATGGCGTCGACCTTGCCCGAGATGGCCGTGCGGATTGCCTCGAATCTCTGCGTGATGGCGGTCTTCGCGTTGCTCACGATGGTCTTCACGCCCTCGAGCGCCTGCCCGATCTTCGCGCGAGCGCCGTCGAAGTCACCGGACAGCAGCAGGAGCGCGGCCTCGACCGCAGGGATGACGCCATTCACGAAGGTTTCCATCAGGAAGGTCACGAGAGGCTGCAGCGCCGTCCACAGGTTGGTCACCGCTGCGATGAGCGCCGTGAAAAGCTCGGTCAGCGTCGACGCGACGCCCTCGAGCGTCGACGGGTCGATGCTGTCCATGACCTCGTTCAGCTTGTCGAGCGCCATGCCGAGGCCGTCCATGAGAGCGCCGCCGAGAGGCTCGAGGAACTCCTTGGCCTTGTTCTTCAGCAGCTCCCACTTCTCGGGCCAGTCGGCGGTGGCCTCGTAGGTACCCATGATGCCGTCACCGGCACCGAGCGAGGCGTCGCGCAGGTCATCCATCGCGAGAGCGCCGGACTGCACCGCGCCGACGAACTGCGCCGCGCCGCGCGTGCCGAAAAGCTCGGTGGCCAAGTCCATCGCAGCGGCCTCGTCACCGGCCTCGATGTAGCCCTCCATCTCGGAGAGCACGCGCTGGTAGGCCTCGGCAGCGGTCTCGCCTGGCTGCGCCAGCGAGACGAGCGCCTTGCTCATCTTGCCCATCATGCCGCTGGCGTCCATGCCAGCGCGGTCGAGCAGGCCAGCCATGTTGGCCGACTCCTCGAAGCTGAATCCCAGCCCCTGCAGCGCCGGTGCGTTGCTCTCGAGGATTCGGGTCAGGTCATCAAACGCGATGCCGGTCGACTGGCTGACTCCGAAGAGGTAGTCCATCTCGCCAGCCATGTCATCGGCTGCGACGTTGAACGCGGCGAACGCGCCGCTCATGCTCTCGACGTTGATGGCGCTGCCCATCAGCTCGCCAGCGGCAGCGACTCGCTGGCCGACCTCATCGAGGTTCTCGCCGGTCAGGCCGAGGCGGGTGTTGAGGTCTTGCACGATGTTACCGGCCTCGCCGAAGGAGACCGGCACGGTGGTCGCGATGCCCTTGGCGCTCTCCTCGAGCGCCTCGAGCGCCTCGCCCGACGCGCCGGTGCCGATGATGATGGCGTCGGTCATCTCATCGAACTCGCCGCCGATGTCGAGCAGGAACTTGCCGACCTCGATGCCAGCGAACGCAGCGCCGATGACGCCCGCGATCTTTCCGAGCGAGCCTTGCAGCGTCGACATGAGTCCACCGCCGAGCGCGTCACCGCCCTGCTGGCCAGCAGCCGTCAGGTCGGGGACGAGCGCGTCGGTGATGTTCTGCTTGACGCCCTGCGCCGAGGGGATGATTTGGACGTAGGCGTTGGCAACGTTGACGCCCTCTGCCACTAGTCTTCACCTCCGTAGTACCAGTCATCGAAGTCGGCGATGGCGATTGCGCCCTTGCCGAGCCTCTGCTCCTCGCCCTTGGCCCACGGCACCGGATAGGGCCTCGGCCTCTTGGGCCTGCTCTTGCTGTGGGCCGACGCGAAGAGCCACGCGAGGCCCGTGATCGCGTCGTGGATGTCGGCGAGGAAGTGCGCGAGCGCCAGCCTCGATGTCCACGGTGCCTCGTCGGGATGCAGCGCCCGCCACGTCGCGGAATCGTCCGGCAGGTGGCGCACGATGTTCACCAGCTCGGCCCATCCGAATCGCGACAAAGCGGCCTCGGCGGGCATCCCAAGACGCTCCAGGATGTCAGCCGAGACCGCCCCGTCGGTCTCCTCGTCTAGTCGGATGAGCCAGATGATTCCCCCAGCGCCTCGCCGTCTCCGAGGTAGGCGGAGACGAGCGCCGTGAACTGCTCCATGGTGAGCCTCGACGTGACGCCCTCGGCGTACTGGTCGAAGAGCCTGACCATGATGGCGAGCAGCGCGTCCTGCAGCTCGGCTCCGGTCTTGCTGGCCGTCTGCTCGCGAATCTCGAGAGCGACGGGCAGCGGCAGCGACTGGATGGTCGGGATGGAGTAGACGTCATCACCGACGGCGAAGCGGAATGGCTCTGCAGCCTTGGGTACTTTGAACATCTGGCCACCTTCTTATGACGTAGTTGGAATGGGAACGTTAGGCGCTGACCACGCCATCGTCGTAGAAGACGTAGATGCTGTGGCCGGTGCCATCGTCGTAGCACGAGAGCGTGCAGGGCCAGATGTTGGCGGCACCAGGCGTGAAGCTGACGTCACCGCTGATTTCGGTAATCTGGCCGTTGGGGATGTAGACGCGCACGCGACGGTTGCCGTCCTTCATGCTGAAGCACCACGACTCGGCAGGTGCCACGTCGGGGCCGACGCCCAGCTTGAGCTGCTCGCCGTGCGTGGAGCTGGCGGCAGTCTTCGTGACGTTGGCGGTGCCAAGCACGCGCTGGGCGGCGAACTCGTCCACCTGCAGGAAGGACAGCGCGATGGTGCCGTCGAAGTCGGTCAGGGCCTTGCGAACGACCGACATCGCCCAGTCCTTGATGGTGGTGAAGGACTTGGAGATGGACAGCGCGATGCCGTTCTCGTCGATGTAGCCGCCGCTCACCCACGTGTTAGCGAGCGCAGTGCGGGCGTCGGTCGGGGCTGTGGTGCCGATCGGAGCGACGGCCACCGCGCCGGTGGTCTTGCTCTGGTCGGGGCTGGGCAGGTAGACCTGCTCGGGATTGATGCCAGCCAATTCTTCCTCCTTAGAGAGTGTTGACGCCACGGATGCCGACTGTCGCCCTGAACGTGCAGCGCGGCAGCAGCGGCCTGCGTGGGTCGGGGTTGATGTAGGGAGCCATCGGGTCGGCTGTGACGTAGTGCCTGCCGCTCGTGGTCTCGCGATAGGGGAGCGAAGCGACGATGCCCTGCACCTCTGCTGCGAGGTCGACGGCATCCTCGATGGTGGATGCCCAGGCGTCGACCGACAGGTCGTACTCGTGGCTCACGACCGACTGGGCGCCGCCTCCGAGCGACGTGAAGCAGACGGTCATCGGCACGAGGTCATCCGGTGCGGGTGGTGCGCAGCACGCCACGTCTTGTCCTAGGAACTCCGCCACGTCGACGCGCAGCGCGTCCTCGATGTCAATGGGCCTCACGACCTGCATGCGCTCACCGCCCTCGATAGCACCTTCTCGTCGGCCTCGGCGATGTTGGCATCGTCCGAGTCCCCGTAGACGCGATACATGACACGTGTTCCTGGGTAATAGGCTCTCGTCACGTGGAAGCCGTCACCTGCGGCAGCGGCGATGCGCTCCGCAGACTTGCGGCACTCGCCGGAGATGCCGTCGCTCTTCATGAGCTGGAAGAGTCCACCGACGTCGAGGTCGACCTCGATGCGTACCTTGGTCCCCATCATCCGCTCCACGTCTTGAGACGCGCCTGCCGGTGCGTCACTCGTCCGGTCGGGCTGCGCCACTCGTAGGGCATGCCGTCGACGGCGTAGGTGACGCCACCGAAGACGATGCGGTCATCCTGCCGGACGTCTGCGTCGGGCGGCAGGTAGAGCGTTGCGTCGAAGTCCGCCGCCTGCCTGACCTCGCCGAAGTCGGTCGAGGTCGAGGCTGGCTGCAGCGAGCATCCGGTGACGGTGGCGCTCGTGGCCTGCGTCCAGTCGCGCACCTTCGTGCCGCGACTGTCCACGAGCGGAGCGCGGAGCACGGTCACAACGTCGGTACACCAGCTAGGCAGCATGAGACCTCACCAGCCTGTAGGTCGAGAGCGCGGCCTTGACCGAGTCGGGCAGGAACGCGCTGCCGAGATCGGAGAGCGCCGAGCCGGAGTAGGAGATGGAGACGCCACCTGCCGTCTCCTGCGAGACGCCATAGGTGGTCATCGCCACCGATGCCATGACGCGCTGCACGACCACGCCCATCAGGTCGGGGCATGCCGCGACGTCGTAGCCTGCCACGTAGTCGATGACCACGTTGCCGAGGCCGCACGTCTTGTGCGCGAGGCGCACGCGACCGCGACGGTTGGAGCCGGTGACGGTGACGTCCTCGCCGCCCACCGTGGCCGACGTGACCGACGCGAGAGCGTTGGTCGGGAGCCAGATGTCACCGGCCTCACCGTCGAGCGTGATGGAGCAGTCGAGCACCGGTGCCACGTGCCAGCCGCAATAGGCACGGATGGCAGCGGAGGCCGATGCGATGGCTGGCTCGATGCGGGCGTCGCCGGCGTAGCGGTTGTTGGTTGCTGCGTTGAAGTCGGAGACGGTGATGAGGTCGGGCAGCTCGTCGACCTCGTATCCCCACGGAGTCAGCATCGATGCCTCCTCTACTTGTTCTCGGTCTTGCGTGCCTTGTTGGCTGTGGTGCGGCGCTTGGTCGGCGTCTTCTTGGGAGCCGCCTTCGGCTCGTCCACCAGAACGTGGTCTTCGGGCTGCTCGCCCTCCTCGTACTGGTAGGTGCTGCCGTTGGGAGCGCGGTAGATGCGGAGCATGGTGACCTCCCTGTCAGCGGTGGGGCCGCTCGCGCGGCCCCTTCGCGGTCACTTAGGAAGCGGCCTCGGTAATCTTGACGAACGCCTTCGGGTAGCGGACGGCGAGCGCGAGGCGCTCCTCGACAACGACCGTGACGCGGTTGTAGATGGCATCGTCGTGGTCACCGGTGTGGACCTCGATGCGAGCGCCCTCGCCAGCCTTGGTCACGACGGTCGCGCCCTGCTTGAAGGCGCCGACGAGGACGGTGCCGGCGGTGACGTTGGGAGTGACGATGGTGTCGAGGCCCCAGATGCCGGGCTGGATGGTGGCCTGACCGTTGCCATGGGGGCCATAGAAGAAGCCGCCGCCGACGTACTCGTTGGAGCCGCTGGCGGTCTTGAGCTTGCGGAGGATGGCGTAGTCGGTCGGGTTGATGATGATGGCGTCTGCGTTGAAGCGGGTGTCCTTCTTGACGTCCATGATGGCGTCGAGGATGACGTCGGGGTTGACGTTGCCGTTGTGGGCGTAGGTCTTCGCGCCGATGCCGGACGTGGCGGCGAGCGTGGTCAGCAGGTAGTCCTCGACGGCAGCGTCAAGCTCGTAGAGGCCCCTGTTGTTGAGCGCGGTCGCGAGGTAGGGGTTGTCCTCGAGCAGCTCGTCGGTCTCGTAGAACCAGCCAGCGATCTTCTGCAGGGGCTTGGTGACGGTGCCCTCCACGATGTGGAACTGGGGCTTTGCTGCGGCCTCGTTGACGCCCTTGGGGCTGGGTGCGGAGTTGTCCTCCTTGGCACCCAGCGTGAAGAACGTGATGGCGTTGCCGGAAATCTGCTCGGAACCGAAGAGCCCGCGCACCGCGAGGTCGCGCAGACCCTGGTCGGCCACGTCGGTCGAGTAGGTATAGACGGTCTGGGAGACCTGCGGGTCGGTGTACGCCTTGAAACCGTACTCGGTGCCAGCGGTCTTGGCAGCGCCGTTGCGGATGGCGGTCAGGTCGAGGTTCTTGAGCGCGTACTCGCCGATGGTCTTGGCCTCGGTGATGGGTTCCATGGGCTTCTCCTCCTTGGGATTGCTAAGAGACTTGATGAGGGAGTCGGCCTCGTCGGCCTGCTCCTTGGCCTCGGTCGCGGCCTTGAACTCGGCGATGGCAGAGGACAGGGCCTCGGCATCGTCGGCGTCCTTGGCCTCGACCAGCGCCGCCTTGGCGGCGTCGAGGCGCTCGTTGATGGTCATGTGTTCTCCTTACTGTCGAAGCAGTCGGTCAGCCTCGTCCTTGAGCTGCGCGAGCGCGGCCTTTGCCGTCGAATCCTCGCCCTTGGCCTCTTCAGGCTCCTCGGGCTTGTCCTCCGGTTCCGGCTCCGGCTCGTCCTGCTCGTCACCGATGAGTGACTGGACGATGGTCTCGATTTGGTTGGCCATGTCGAGCACGCGCCGCAGCTCGTCCTCGTCAGCCTTGGAGTTGCGGCGCCCGCTCTTGACCTCGACGGGCGCTGACTTGACGCCGGTCACGACGGCGCGCTGGTTGGCTGGCACTTGAACGACACTGACTTCAAACAGGTCCAACTTGCGCAACTCGTACGCCTCGCCGCCGCCATCCAGCTCCACGGTGCCGGCGTCGATGACCTGGTATGCGAACGAGAACTGGTAGAGGCGGCCCTCTTGCACTAGCTTGCGGACGTACTGGGCCTTCTCGTTGTCGGCATCGAACTCGCAGCGGACGAACAGGCCGCGCTCGTCCTCGTGAGCCTCCACGACCTTGCCGATGTTGTACTCGGGGTCTTCCGTGCTGTGGCCATAGAGCAGCGGGATGGGCTTGCCGCTCTCCTCCCATGCCTTGAGGGTGTCGGCGAACGCACCGGCCTTGATGACGTCCCCGTAGGAGTCGGGGATTCGGTCGAACGTCGCAGCGTACCCCTCGACGATGCCGTCGGCGGGCATGTCGGCGGCACCTGCCGCCATCTTGTACTTGGGCATCTTGTTGCCTTTCTCTCTAGGGAATCTCGATGTCCACGGCGCATTGGCATCCAGCCACCTCGTCCACGTCGAGCGCGTCTGCGTCACCTGGCCACATCGCGCCGTTGCTGAATGGCTCGGAATACGGCACGGTCTCTCCGTTCATCGATGCGTGGCTCGGCCTCGGGTTGCCGGACGTGACCACCCACGTCTTGGTGGCCCCTCGCCTCGGGGCCGTCTGGCGCACGACCTCGAGCGCCATCCAGCCAGCGACTGCCACGGCCAGAGCGCCGCCGCCGGAGATGGAGCGGGTCGACTCGGCGTCATCGAAGACGTCGCGTGGCGTGACCTCGGTCTCCTCGTCCTCGACCACCTCGACCAGACGGTCGCGGGTGGTCTGGTTGACCCAGCGTGCGCGGCGCTTGCACATGGAGCGGATGTAGGCGTTGGTGCGCCGTGCCGAGAACTTGCTGGCGTCCGTGCCGAGGTCATCGACTGCACGGAGCGCGGATGCCTCGCCGATTCTCATAGAGACGGCGAAGAGGTCATCCTCCAGCTCTCTGTCCCAGCGCTCGGAGTCCCACCATGCGGGGTCACCGTCGGCCTTCACGGCCTTGCCCTTGCTGGCCCCGATCTTCGGCAGCACGCTCTTTGCCTGCCGCTCGAAGAACCTTGCAAGCACGTCGGCCACCTCGCGCTGCTCCTCGTCGGTGGCGAGCGCCTTGTGGCGGTGGCCTTCGTGGCCCTTGCACTCGGCGCAGCCGCACTCCTTGGTCGGGGCTGGCAGCGAGTGGCGGTCGATGGTCGGGTCGGTGTCTCGCGGCGATGCGAGACCGCCCTCGACAACGTTGAGCGGGACGATTAGCTCGTCAGCGCCCTCGATTTTCGGCAAGTTGAACATGGCACGAGCCTCGTCGCGGGTCATCCACGGGCCGCCGACGGCAGACTGGATGACCGCCGCCCTCTCCTCGAAGCTGCCCTGCAGCTTGACGCTGAGGTCGTACTCGAGGTAGTGGCCCTCTGGTTCGTTGACTCGCGGCAGCAGTATGGCGTTGAGGCGGTCGGTGACCTGCATCAGCGTGGGTGCGAGCGTGTCGTTGTACAGCGCCCTCGCATTCTCCTTGGCCGATGCGTAGGTCTGGCCGGAACCAGGCCACACCAGCGCGGGGTTGACGTGGTAGACCGCAGCGACGTCCTCGCGCCCGAGGCGCTTGGCCTCCGACCACTCGGCGTCGTGCGCCGAGAACGGGACGGTGCGAATCTCCATGCCGTCCTCGAGGATGGGCATCTTGCCGCCCTGCGATGCGGTGCGACCGCCCCACGACTCGTCCCACGACTGGCGGAAACGCTCGAATGCCTCGTCCGTCCAATCCTCGACGTCGGCGGGCCTGCGGATGTAGGCGTTGAACCTACCGCCGTTGCGCCACATCTGGCGTCGGAACGTGTTGCTCTCGACCTGCTCGTGCAGCACGTCGGCGAGCGCCTCGACGGGCGAGCATTGACGCGAGACGTCGGCTGGGTCGTAGCCATGAAAGTAGATGAACCTTTCCGCAGGGATGGCCACCTTGCGCCCGTTGTCGCTCTGGACGTAGATGGCCTCCGGTGCGAAGGGGTTGCTCCCCTCGTAGCCGACCACCCACCGCGCGGGGATGGGCTGCAGACGCCATCCGGAGTCGGCGTCGGCGTCCGGCACCAAGATGGAGACGTGGCGGTCGTAGAGGTAGAGGTCACCGTAGATGCGCCTCTTCAGCTCGTAGGCCGTCATGTCGGGGTTTGGATGCTCGAGCAGCAGCGCGGCAGGCGAGTCGGTGACGCGCACTCGGTCGACGTCGCTCACCCTGTCGTAGACCTTGATGGGGACCTGCGCGGCGTTGTCGGTGAGGTAGCTGACAACTGCGCGGAGGTTGGGCTGCGTGCGATAGAGCTGGTCGATGCCCATGTCGGCCACCGAGACGTGAGGCCCCATCGAGACCTGGTAGGTCAGCCTTGGCCGGAAGACGGCACGCAGGCTGTCGAAGATGCCCATGGCATCCCTCCTTTATACGGTGCGAACGCCTCGCGATGCGTAGGCGGTGGGAACTCTCTTTGCTGGCTCCTGCTCGGGAACCTTCGTCTCGAGGCCGTGCGCGAGCGTCAGCGCCACGAGCGGGGAGACGTCCTCTCGGCTCTTGGCCCTGTCCCAAGCCCACGCGCCGTCACCGACCGGCCTCGTCGTGGCCACGTTGGCGGCGAGGTCGAGGACGGGCTGCGGTCGGTGCATCAGTCGGCATGCGTCGCTCTTGGTGTCCGGTGCCGATGCCGCGACGGCATCCCAGAGCCTGCCGCACCACGCGCCAAGGTCGCGGCCCACGCACTCGACCACCTCGACACCATCGATGGCGTTCACCAGCTCGATGATCGCGGAGGCCGGAGCGCCCCTGCCCTGCATCGCGACTCGGATGGGCTGCGGCCAGCCCTCGCGACCGACACGCTCGCGCAACCAGTCCACGAGCCAGCCGATGCCGTGGTCGTAGGCGATGACCTCGCCGTGGAGCAGGCCGTCGGAGCGCCTTCCGCAGACCGCGATTGCCGAATGCTGGCGGTCAGCGGCCACGTCGATGCCGAGCGAGAACGGCACGCCATCGGGGATGGCAGACGTCGCGTCGGTGCCGCCAGCCCACGAGTCATCGGGGAATGGTGGCTGCACGACCGCCTCGACCCATTGGCACAGGCACTCGGTCTTGAAGACGTCGGCGGGGTCGGTGGCCTGCGCGGCCCTCAGCTTGCGCTCCTGGATGAGCCAGCCCATCGAGGGGTTGGCCCACGCCCACGTCTCGGGGTCGGCGGGGTCTGCGTCGTGCGGTGCGCTCCACTCGAACCACCCGAGCGCGGAGTCACGGGCGTCTCCATCGTCGGGTCGGTCGGCCACGCCTCCGATGGCAGCGACGATGCCGTCGGGGTCACCGAGCGCGGCGTGCGCCTGCAGGCGCAGGTGCCGGAGAACGACCGACGAGCCGTCACCGGCGTTGCTCATGCACCAGACGAGCGAGTTGTCGCGGGCCATGCCGGTCTTCGTGAGGGCGCCCCACGCCTCCCAGTCGCGGTGCTCGCGCAGCTCGTCCAAGAGGATGAGGTCTGCGCTCTTGCCACGTCCGGCACGTCGCGTCGACGCCTTGACTCGGTACTGCCGCCCGTTGGTGAGCTGCAGCCGCTTCGCGCCGTTCGTGTACCAGACGTGCTCGACCTCGGATGCGAGGTCGTGGTTGCCCTGCGCGAGGTCGACGCACATCGCCCAGGTGTCCTCGGCCTGCTCGAGGTCTTGGGCGGTGCCGAGCGTCAGATTGACGCCCAACACGTAGAGGAAGAACAGCGCCAAGACGCTGCCCATCGTGGTCTTGCCGTTCTGGCGTCCGATCTCGACCACCACGGTCTGGTAGCGCAGGTGCCACGATGCGTCGATGTCACCGACTATCTCGAGCGCGTGGACGAAGAGCCATCGCTGCCAAGGGAAGAGGCCTATGCCTAGGATGTCCTCGGCGAAGTCGATGACGTCGAATCCGAGCGTCGTGTCGCGCGTCAGCTCGCGCAGCGGGGGAGTGAAGACGCGCGGTGACTCGTGGCCTACCCTAGACGGCCTTGAGCTTGCCATAGAGCCTGCCCCTCATGCCGTCCATCCGGCCAGCCTCGTCGGTCTCGGGCCTCTCCTTCGGTGGCCTGCCGCGCTTGGGAATGTCCACGATGCCCATGGCACCGAGGTACTTGAGCATCGTCGGCAGCGTCACGTTGTCGTGGTCTCCCATGGTGTCGGCACGCTCGGCGAGCATGCGCACGGCCTCGATGGGAGCGGCGTGCAGCTTGCGGTCGATGATTCCCGCTGCGATTGCCGTCTTGATGGTGACCTCGACGCTCTCGACCATGCTCATAGAGGCCCTTTCAATATGCCGGAGGGATAGACAGC
>CAMPCT010000043.1 GCA_946647055.1 uncultured Atopobium sp.
TCCGGTTGCCTTGGCCATGGCCTCCTTGGCGTCGACGTCCTTCTTGAGGAGGTCGGCCAGGACACCCAGGTTGACGTACTCGAAGCCAATGATCTCGTTCTTGTCGTTGAGGGCGAGGTGGGTGACGTAGCCCTGGGCGAGCTCGAGGTAACGGGCGCCCTTGGCCTTGGTGCCATAGGTCGTGCCCACCATGGAGCGCAGGCCCTTGCCGAGGTCGTCAAGGCCGGCGCCGATGGGCAGGCCGTCCTCGGAGAAGGCCGTCTGGGTGCGGCCGTAGACGATCTGGAGGAAGATCTCGCGCATGGCGACGTTGATGGCATCGCAGACGAGGTCGGTGTTGAGGGCCTCGAGGATGGTCTTGCCGGGAAGGATCTCGGAGGCCATGGCGGCGGAGTGGGTCATGCCCGAGCAGCCGATGGTCTCGATGAGGGCCTCCTCGATGATGCCGTCCTTGACGTTGAGGCTGAGCTTGCAGGCGCCCTGCTGCGGCGCGCACCAGCCGATGCCATGGGTGTAGCCAGAGATGTCCGAGATCTCCTTGGCCTGGACCCACTTGCCCTCCTCGGGGATGGCCGCGGGCCCGTGGTATGCGCCCTTGGCGACAGGGCACATGTGCTCCACTTCTGCCGAATACTGCATGAACCTCTCCTCTCCTGGTCTTGGGACCGTGGCACGCACGGAACCCACCAGACCGGCCCGCCGCCAGACAGGGGCCAGTCATTGCTCACACGCAACATCTTTTAGTGTACGTTATTGCACGCCATCGCGTGCGGCTCTTTTTTTGGTCGCGGAACGCCCCTATCCCACGATCAGGAACCCAAGGTAGACGGCATAGGCCAGGATCATGGCGAAACCCCACGGGCGCCTGATGGAGCGCGTGCGGATGCAGGAGACCCAGAGCATGACGGCTGCGGCAGCCGCCAGTATGCCGTCGAAGAGGAAGCTCCTGTCGAAGGGGATGGGGCTGATCGCACCGGAGAGGCCCAGCACGAAGAGGATGTTGAAGATGTTGCTCCCTACGACGTTGCCGATGCTGATGCCCGCCTCGCCACGTCGTGCGGCGGTGACCGACGTCACGAACTCGGGCAACGACGTGCCCAGTGCCACGATGGTGAGGCCGATGACGCGGTCGGACACCCCAAAGATCCTGGCGACGCCCGTGGCGCCATCCACCACGAAGTTCGAACCGACGACGATCCCGACGGAACCGGCCACGATGAGGACGAGCAGCCTCCAGTACGGACGCTCCTCCCGTCCCCTCTCGTCCTCCCCTTCCTTCCCATGGAGCGCAAGGAGGACGGTGTAGACGAGGTAGACGGCGAAGAGGGCGAGCAGGAGGATCGCATCGACCCGTCCGAGCAATCCGTCGTGCTCACAGAGCGCGAGCAGCACCACCGAGATGAGCATGGTGAAGGGAAGCTCGACCTTGAGCGTGGACGACTCGACGGGAACCTCGATTATCGCCGCCGTGACCCCCAGGATCACGAGGACGTTGATGATGTTGCTGCCAAAGACGTTGCCGATGGTGATGCCTGACGCTGCCTTGAGACTGCTCGAGATGGAGACCGCCGCCTCCGGGGCGCTCGTCCCCATGGCGACCACCGTGAGACCGACCACCAAGGACGGGATTCCCATCCTCCGGGCAAGCCCGCTCGCACCGTCGACAAAGACGTCGGCGCCCTTCACGAGCAGCACGAAGCCTGCCGCCAGCAGGCACATCCCCTTGAGCAGTTCCATGGTACCCCTCACGCGACGCATGCCTCGTGTCATGGTAGCGCATGCGAGGCCAGACGTGGGCCCCGCCGCCCCACAGGATGCGCGAAGGTGCCAAAGCCACGTACGTTGGCACCAGACAGTCGACAGGAGGCTAGAATGTATGAGTTTGGGAGACCGTCCGAGGCATCGGGCAGCGCTGATAGGGGGAAGTTGAGATGGCACGGAGTGACGCCGCGCAGTTCGAGCGCATGACCCAGGCGCCCGTGGCGCCCCTCATCCTGCGCCTTGCGGTTCCCACCACGCTCTCCATGCTCATGACCAGCATCTACAACATGGCCGACACCGCCTTCGTGGGCCAGCTCGGCACGAGTGCCAGCGGCGCCGTGGGCATCGTCTTCGCCTTCATGTCCATCATCCAGGCCTTCGGCTTCATGTTTGGCCAAGGCGCCGGCAGCATCGTCTCGCGGCTGCTTGGTCAGAAGCGCAACGACGACGCCTGCGCCATCACCTCGACCGCGTTCTTCTTCGCCCTTGGCTTCGGTGTCCTGCTCTCGGTCCTGTCGTTCGCGTTCCTCGACCAGCTGGTGACGATTCTGGGCAGCACGCCGACCATCGCCCCCTACGCCAAGACCTACATCTCCTACATCCTCATGGCCGCGCCGCTCATGTGCGCGAGCTTCACCATGAACCAGGTGCTGCGCTACGAGGGCCGCGCGACGCTCGGCATGATCGGCATGATGACGGGCGGCCTGCTCAACATCGCCGGTGACCTCTTCCTCATCTTCGCGCTTGGCATGGGCATCGCCGGTGCGGGCCTCTCCACCGCCCTGAGCGAGACCGTGAGCTTCTGCATCCTCCTGTGGATGTACCTCTCGGGCAAGGCCACGACGCGCATCAGCGCACGCCTGGTCTCCTTTGACCACGCGAAGCTCTTCGACATCGTGGCGACGGGCTTCCCCAGCCTCCTGCGCCAGGGCCTGCAGAGCTTCACCACCATGCTGCTCAACCTCGAGGCCGCCGCCTATGGCGACGCGGCCATCGCCGCCATGAGCATCGTGGGCCGCGTGGTCTTCTTCATCTTCTCCATAGCGCTGGGCCTGGGACAGGGCTTCCAGCCCGTGAGCGGCTTCAACTATGGGGCCAAGAGGTACTCGCGGGTGCGCGCCGCCTTCAAGTGGGCGGTCGTCATCTGCGAGACGCTCATGTTCTGCGGCATGGTCGCACTGCTCGTCTTCTCGAACGACATCATCCGCATCTTCCGAGACGACCCCGAGGTCATCGTCATCGGCACGCGCGCCCTGCGCATCCAGGCGGTCTCGCTGCTCTTCGTCCCGCTCGCCCTCATCACCGACATGCTCCTCCAGAGCACGGGTCACAAGCTGGGCGCCACCGTCCTGACCTTCCTGCGCGGCGGCATCATCTTCATCCCCGTGATCCTGCTGCTGGCGCACTTCCGCGGCCTGGCGGGCATCCAGGAGGCGCAGGCCGCGGCATGGGTCATCATGTTCCCCATGGCCTTCCCCTTCATCTGGTCCTTCTTTGGCAAGCTGCCCAAGGAGGACCAGCTCGGGCAGGAGGGCTAGGCCTCCTCAGGCTCCTTGGGGATCATCACCGCGAAGTGCACGCAGACGTCGTCGCGCCCCTGCACGGGCATCCATCCGCGCACGCGGTCGGGAATGACGTTGTCGGTCTGGGCCTCTCCCGTCTTGAACATGCGCGCCAGCTTGCAGCCACGATGGATCGCCGGGTCACCCACGCGCGCGCAGGTGACGCCGGGCACAAAGCCCAGCCTCTCGGCGACGGGATTCGCAGCCAGCACCGTATGATGTTCATCGATGAGCCGTGCCAGGCCGGGAAAGCCGTCCCACATGCAGTGGAATCGCTCGACGAGCTCCTTGTCGTCCATGCTACTCCTCCGGACGTCCGATCCTGCCGCGCACGCTGCGGACGTCCTCGATGATGAGGTCGCAGCAGGCGCGGGCGTTGTCCATCATCTTGACGATGTCGTCCACGGTGGCGTGGTCCATGTGCAGGCCCACGAAGACCGTGGTGCCCTCCCAGATGGCGGTGCCGACACGACCCGCCAGCTCGTGGGCGGGGATGTCGTCCATGTGGCCGGTGTTGCAGTAGACGCTCACCGAGGCCTCTGCCGGGGTGCCGTCGTTGTGCGGACCGCGCGGGACGGCGATGGCCACGGCGCCAAAGTGCGAGTGCTCGCGGGTGCCGATGGTGATGGACGTGCCGTTGTCGGTGACGACGGCGACGGCGTCGACGATGTGGTCGCCCTCGCCGACGCTGTGGGTGAAGGTCTGCATGGCCATGTGTGCTCCTTGGGTCGAGTCTCTTGGTGATGAGCCTAATGTAGCGCAAACGGCAACCACAAGGCGCCGTGATGAACGAAGGAGCATCATGTCACGGGATGCACGAGGGGCGCCCCCGGCACGGGACACAGGTGCTACGATGGCAGGTGATGACGAGCGCCCGAAAGGAGACGCACCCATGAGGAAGGCACGGCCGCGCGTGGCATACAACATCCTGCTGCCCATCTGGCTTCTGGTATGGTGGCCCAGCCCCCTCTGGTTGGTGCTCGTTCCGGCCAACTACCTCATCGACCGCCTGGTCCTGCGGTGGGGCCTCAAGGGCATGGAGGAGCGGGACGCCTTCTGCCGCCGCCACTGCTGGAAGGTCTGCCTTGCCGGCTTTGCCAGCGACCTCGTCGGGGGCCTGCTGCTGTTTGGGGCCATGCTGGCCCTCGGCGAGGTGCCCGGCGGCGAGCTGGCCGACACGCTCGCCTATGGCCTTGGCTTCAACCCCTTCTCGCACGTCCTGTCGCTCGTCATCGTGCTCGTCGCCATAGCCGTAGCGGGCCTGTGCATCTTCCTGCTCGACCGTTGGATCCTCACGCGTGCGGACCTTGCCGCCGAGCTCGCTCGAAGCGCGGCGCTACGCCTGGCCGTCATCACCGCCCCCTGGCTGTTCCTGTTCCCGTCGATGCTGCTGTACCGATAGGAGACATTCGTGAAAGAGCATCTCCTTCACATCCGCGTCCCCTCCATGCTTGTGGCTTGCGCCCTCGCCCTCAGCCTCTGCGTCGGACTTGTGGGCTGCGCCCTTGGCAAGCCCTCCGACGAGGAGCTCATTCGCGCCGCCGTCACCCAGGTCCTGGACTCCCTCAAGGAACCGACGGAGGAGAGCCTCTCCAGATACGTTGCCGCGGACGACATCGCCACGCTTGCCGAACACGGCATCGACCCCTACGAGTACCTGGGGCATGCGCTCTCACGCTTCGACTACACCATCGACGGCGTGACGGTCGACGGCGATACCGCCCGCGCCGACCTCACGGTCACCAACGTGGACCTCGGCGCCGCGATGGAGGCCGCGACGGCTTGGCTCGAGGACAACCCCGACGAGTACGAGGACGCCCTTGGCGACGACGATGCCCTCGACCAGGTCATCCAGCTCTTGCTCGACAGGCTCTACGAGGAGATCGACCGCTCCGATGACCTCGTGAGCAGCAGCGTCACCATCACCTTCACCAAGGTGGACGACGTGTGGCAGGTCGACGAGGACAGCATGGATGGCATCGTCTCCGCCCTGTACGGGGGCTTGGAGCTCTAGGGCTTGGGACGGCCAGTCCCCCATCCCCTCACCATCACCAGGGTCCTCACACAAAGTCGTGTACCGCGGCGTCGGGCACGTAGGAGATGTTGTACATGACGACCACCGTCTCCACCTCGGGGTGATCCTCGAGGTACGTGATGAGCTCGGTCCCCACGCGCATGTCCCAGAGCGTGGTGTGCCCAAAGGCGAGCGAGAGGAACGGCGCGACCACGACCCCAAACGAGTCCTTGACGATGAGCAGGTCTCCCCCATCGACGTCCTGGTTGAAGATCTCCACTTCCGAGTTGTTCCCGTCGAGATAGTAGTAGTAGCAGGACGTGTGCCCGCCAATGACGCGATCCCCGCTGATGTGTCGGTCAAAGAGCATCGTCTCGAAACCGCCGACGCGGTCGATGCCATGTTCGGGGTCGACGTACCTCAGGTGCGTCTCAAAGGTGGGAACCACCACCCTGAAGTCGTCGATGTCGCAGAAGGGCCCCAGGGCCTTACCGGCCATCTCCCCCACGAAGTAGTCCTCGTAGACCGTGGTCTCGTAGCGCCCTGGGTCGAGGACGGCGACGTCGAGCCCGCATCCGTACCTGTCATTGAGCCCGGACGCGATGGCGCCGGCGGCGTACAGCCCCGCCTCGGCCGTCCAGTGGTAGTCCGTTCGATAGAACCAGCGATAGAAGTCCCCGTCACGATAGAGGGGCCTGAGGTCCATGACGGGGATCCCACAGCCCGTCGCACCTTCGAGAAACTCGTCGACGTCGGCGTTGCGGGAACAACTGATCCCAAGGTCGTTGAGCTCGTCGTCGCTCTCGGGCTTCCCCGGGAGGATGACGTAGAGGAAGCGCACCCCATGCTGCTCGCAGTACTGCCAGAGGCGCTGCGTCCCAACCACCGGGTCGCCCCGTACGTGCCCCGTCCCCGCCATGAGGAGGTTCTCGTCAGCGGTGCGGTAGATCCTGTACAACCCCACCTCGAAGAAGTAGTGCTTGTCAAGGACCGCATCCGTGGCATAGCTGGGAACGAGGAGGGCGTCCCTCACGGGAAGATGGCTATTCAGCAGGTCCTCGACCTCCGTGCTCCCCATCGAGGCAAGGGAGAGGGGCTCGTCATTGTCGAACGCGTCACGCACCGACATGAGCCCAAGGGCGAACGCCACAACCAAGATGACGACGCACAGGACCCGCTCGAACGACCGCCTCATGACCTCACCCCCTAGAACTGGAAATAGAGGAAGGGGTTGTATGACCCCTGCACGATGAACGAGAACGAGATGACGCAGAGGAACAGCAGCCCCAACGTACCCACAAGGCCAAGCGCCTCCCTCGCCGTGCCCTCGGAAGGAAGACGCCCCTTGATCGCGGACGGCACGCCCGCCGCGATGGCGATTGCCACGGCGAGTTGGACGACCGCGTCGTGAAGGCGTACCCACACCCACGATGCCCTGCTCGCCCAGTCCGCCCAGGCAGACGGAGCGAACATCCCCCTGAGGACGCTCGCAGCCGCGCCAAGGTCCTCCGCCCTGAACAACACCCAGAGCAAGAGGGTGCACACGAGCACGAGGATGCGCCATGCTACGCGAAACGCCTTGCCACGGCCATCGGGGACGACCACGAACTTCTCGAGGACGAGGAGCACGCCCCAGCCCAGTCCCCAAAGCACGAAGTTCCAGCCCGCCCCGTGCCACAGGCCCGTGAGTGACCACACGACGAGCAGGTTGCACACGGTCCGGGCGCTTCCACCACGGCTCCCGCCCAAGGGGATGTAGACGTAGTCCCTGAACCAGCTCGAGAGCGAGATATGCCAGCGGCGCCAGAACTCGGTGGCGGTGCCGGCGCAATAGGGGTCCCGGAAGTTCTCGGGGAGGCGGAAGCCAAACATTCGGCCCAAGCCGATCGCCATGTCGGAGTAGCCCGAGAAGTCCAGGTAGATCTGGAGCGCATAGGCGACGACCGCCAGCCATAGCAGGGGTGGGGGCACGTCGGGCGTCACCGTCTTCGAAAAGACCTCGTCGACCAATCCCCCAAGGGGATTTGCCAGCAGGACCTTCTTGCACAGGCCCACCCCGAAGCGCCCCATGCCGGCACGGACGTCGTCCAGCCCGGACTCACGCCGGCGCAACTGAGGCTCCATGTCTCCGTACCTCACGATGGGACCGGCAATGAGCTGGGGAAAGAGCGCGAGGTACAGCCCAAGGTCGATGGGGCTCTCCTGAGCCCTGGTACCGCGGTGGACGTCGACCACGTAGGAGATCTCCTGGAACGTGTAGAACGAGATGCCGATGGGCAGGGCAATGTTGGGAACGGGCAGCCCCAACCCCATGATGGCGTTGGCAGTCTCGACGGCAAAGGACGCGTACTTGAAGACCGCAAGGACGCCAAGGTCGATGAGCAGGCAGGTCACGAGCAGCGCCTTGCCTCGCCACGTACCCCTGACACGGGCGATGCGCCGCCCAAGCGCCCAGTTGACGAGGATCTCCGCGATGAGCACCAGAACGAGTCGCGGCTCCCCAAAGGCATAGAAGGCCAGGCTTGCCAGGAGCAGCCATGCGTTGCGCATCTGCCACGGGAGCACGTAGTAGACGCCGAGCGCCGCAGGAAGGAACAGCAGCAGAAACGACAGCGACGAAAAGACCACGGCAACCCCCAGGGCGTAACGGCTCCAGACCACAAGGTAGCAGATTCAGGCCCTCCCATAGCAGGGCGTGGCTCAGGATGGCTCATGGCGTCAGCAGCCAAGCGTGTCTGCCACTCCCCCTACAGGTCCTTGCGAAGGTAGATGGCCTCGTCGGTCCTATGGTCCTCGACAAAGCCGAGCGAGCGGAAGAGCGCGATGGCGGGATTGTCAGGGGCGATGTTGTCATAGAGCGTCGTGACGCCGTTCTCTCGGGCGGCCTGACAGAGCAGCAGCAGGCCCTCGCGCCCGTAGCCCTTGCCCCGCTCGGCGGCAAGGACGATGACATCGGCAAGGAAGATGCGCTCGGCTGCGTCGTAGTGGTAGGCGACCTCGCCGACAAACTCGTCGCGCTCGTCGTCCACGAGGTAGCGGTAGAGCCGCTCTCCCCTATCGTGGGCAACCCACCAGTCAAACCAGTCATCCCATTGGCCCTCGTCGAATGCGATGGCACCGCCCCAGGCGTCGTTGTATGACATGGTGGGAGGATCGGCCAGGAGCGCCTGTCGAAACCAGAGCTCGTCTCTCGTGGGCTTGTGGAGCGAAACCATGTGTCTCCCCGTCTAGCGTCGACCGCAGCGAACCCCGCGCGGGTCCCTTCCGGCAATTCTAACGCCCGCCTGTCCCCGTACGTGCGGATGCCGCGACCCGTGCGACCCACGTCACGGGAGCGGCCCCTAGCCCCTCCGTCGGCCCCACGTCTTGGGGTGCCTGATGTGGTCCCACACGTTGTTGAACGAGATGAAGAGCCGCGGGGACAGGAGGAGCACGCGCCAGCCGACCTTGCTCCGTGGGGTGATCCCCACGGGATGAAGGTCCCTTTCGATGATGAACGCCCGCAGCCTCTCGAGCTCCTCGAGCGACTCGTCGTGGGCGAGGTTCTTTGCGAAGATCGCCGCCTTGACGGCAGCGCGCGCCTCTGCCGCGGAAACGAGCTCGGGATACCTCTCCCGCGCGAAGTCGACCATGCGCATCGTCTGGTACATCTCCCAGCCAAGCATGTGATACCCGTGCTCCCAGGTGATGCTGGTCGTGCGGACGACGTAGTGGTAACCGACCTTGTGCAGCACATAGACGGAACGGGCGGCATCAACGAGGAGGAACATGATGGCGATGTCCTCGCTTATCTCGCCCGGCGGGAAGCGCACGCCATCAAAGAGCCTGCGCGCAAAGAGGATGTGCCAGGCGCCAAAGTCGATGCGGTCGTGATAGAGGGCAATCAGGGTCTCGTGGCTGGAGTGGACGCCCTCGGGCATGTCAGTCGAGACCAGCCCGTCAAATGAGCGGCCGCCCTCGGACAGGTGGTCGAAGACGACCATGTCGACGCCATGCTCGGTGACTTTCTCGATGCAGGCCTCGATGATGTCGGGCTCCACCCAGTCATCGCTGTCGACGAAGTAGACCCACTCGCCCCGTGCGACGTCGAGGGCGGCGTTGCGCGCCGCGGAGAGCCCGCCGTTGGCCTGGTGGATCACGCTGACGCGGGAATCCGACGCCGCATACTCGTCGCAGATGGCCGGGCATCCGTCGGGGCTGCCATCGTCGACGAGGATGACCTCGGTGTTGGGATAGGTCTGGGCGAGGACGCTGTCCACACAGCGCCGCAGGTAGGGCTCGACCTTGTAGACCGGCACGATGATTGAGACCAAGGGCTGACGTGCCATGAGACCACCACCCTCAGAGGCCAATCTGGTCGGGCCTCAGCCCGCGCCTCCCCAAGAGCTCGTTCACCGCGCGCCGGTTCTGGCCAAGCGCGACGGCATAGACCAAGAAGTCGTCCCAGATGGCGAGCGCACCCTTGTCGGCCTCGGAGAGCGCCGTGAAGTCGCGCAGGTAGTTGCGGATGCCGTAGACCAACTCCGCCTCCTGCTCGCCCAGCGCGGTGCGCTGCAGGTGACGCGAGGCGTCACCGTTCTCGATGAGCCCCACGACGACGTCGATGAGGGGCAGGAACAGTCCCACGAGCATCACGACGTAGAGGACCACCACAAGGACGAGCCCGAGCAGGAGGTACGGCTGCTCGACAATGTAGGGAACCAGCTCGTAGTCGTCCCCCAACTGGTCCATGAGGTCCATGAACCCCTTGCCAACGGTCATCGCGAACAGGCCGAACACGACCGAGATGGCCACAAGCACAAGGCAGCCCATCCCACATCCCCTCAGGAAGCGAGAAAGCCCCACATTGGCGATGCTGTCCTTCTGCCCAATGCGCCGCAGGTGGATGTCGTCGACGGCCTCCTCCTCGGCGAGCGCGGCCCACTCGGGGTAGGTCGCGGGTCCAAGCGCGTCAGAGAGGACGAGGCGGATGAGCGTCCGGTCGCCACGAGGGAGGGACCGCAGGGCCTCGGCGTCGGCAACCCGCAGCCTGTCGCCCTCAAAGGCGAGCGTGCCGTCAAGCACGTGCGCGAGCAGCGTCGCGGCAGCGTCCTCACGCGGCTCGATGCGCAGGTCGGCAAGCATGCTCACCTGCACGGCAGAAAGCCCGCGGAGCTTCTCGCGGTAGTACTCGATGTCGCGCGAGGGCACAAAGCTCGCCTCGCGACGAGCGCGGGACATGAGAAGCGTGCAGACGGCCCACCAGACAAGGACGTAGAAAAGGCTGCCGATGAGAATCTGAAGCACGAGGATGGACAGGGCGGCAGCAAAACCTAGGGTAGGGTCATCGACCCGTGCGATCCCCGCAGTGAACCTAGGTGCGATCAGCCCCCAGTTGCGCACGAAGATGACGAGGGGGATGGCGAACGCGCCCCACCTGATACGACGCCACAGCTGATAGCGGGACGTGGAGATGAACTTCTGTCGTGACGGCATGATGACCCCCATAGGCTCGACCAAGGGAATGATACCCGTTTCGATCGAGGCTCCGGGCCTCGCTGAACCGTTCCCAAAAAACAGAGCCCTCAGACGGCTCTACTCGTCTGGCCTTGTCCAGCCCAGCCTCAACGTGACTTGCGACGCGGCAGCTCGGGAAGCATGGCTGTCACCAATGCGGCCACGGACTCGCGGTCCTCCACATCGACCACGAGCATCGGGGCCGCGCCATCATAGGGCACCTCGACGGCAGAGAGCATGGAGCGCGCCGCAGGCACGTCCTTCACGAGAAAGCGGTCGTCGTATACGCCGCCAAAGAGCTGGCCCTGCGCGTACAACAGGTACTCCCCCATCATCTTGCGCGTGGTGACGTCGGGCACGTCCTGCAGCAGGTCCAGGACAAACTCCAGGAATTCGGGGGTCGATGCCATCGGGAGCCTCCTCGCATCCGCCACGGGCGACTTTGGGAACGCTCGAATCATCTCATACCTGCGGAGTCCGTCCAACCCGTTCGACTTGACCTAGTTGTCTTTGGTGAGGAGGTACTCGATGAAGGCCCAAACGAAGATGAGGGGCAGCAGCAAAGGCCAGAGGACGATGAGAAGAAGCATCCCGATGATAATGTAGAGCATCGTTGCCGGACCCCCCTGTGACCAACAACGAGCGACGACGCATTGGCCCTGTCGCACACAAGCTCGCACGCTATCGCCACGTTCAAAGCCGCCATGCTGCTTATACCCCAAAATCGCATAGACCATCTTTCCACCGCGAGTGTGGCAGATGATGGCGACAGAAATCGTGGCGACGCCTACCATCCGCAGCGCAGGGCTTCCGGTACGGCACGGTGGATCATCTCAGCTGAGTCACCCAAATACACGGGACTCAGAACGAGGCGGGTCTCATCTATCCCAAGTCACTTCTTGTACTTCCGGTAAATCCTTCCGTAGACAATCGGAAGGATTGGCACCCCGATGACGGAGCCAGCAATCAAGAGGATCCCACCCGCCCTCATGTGCATGAGGCCCAGGATCGTGCTTGCCCACATGATTGCGGAGAATGATAGCCACATGATGCCATTTGCCCTGTTATATGCGGGTATGTCAGAGATTTCGGACTCCTCCACCGTACTCCCCGACCAAAACCACATCGGCTTCTCACGCCTCCAGGCATAGACGCCGATCCCGGTGATGAGCAGGCTGACCGGGACCATGGTGATAAGCCAGATGATGTTTTCCATAGACACCGCCCCGTCCCGCGTTGGACTCGTCCCCGATCATGAGGCCAATCTACACCTACGACGGCATTTCGTCCCTGCCACCCCGGAAGACACGGGACCTCAAAGCCTGGCGTGAGCCTAGCCCAAGTCATAAAACGTCGAGGGTGGGCCGTAGACAACCGGCATGCTAGCCTGGGCCGCGTGTACAAGTGTCGTGTCAACAGCTTCGAGCAAGTTCAACAGCCTTGGTAGCTCGGCATCGAGCTCGAACAGGCAACGCTGTAATTCTTGTCCAATTTCCGTTTGCTCTCCCACTTCCGAGATGATGCAATTGATGTCGAGAGAGAGGTCTCTCGTCGCATCCGCTATCGCCTTGCATCGCCCTGCCATATCGAGAAATGATTGCGAATCCTCCACTATCCTCATGCCGCCTCCTCCAACCAACTAACTCGACGTCCGCTTCGCGAAAAGGTCGGGCTTGGGCTTCAATTGAGTCTACCTCACAGGCATTTCGCCCGCAGAATGCTGACTTCAGGACAGAAGTGCTAGTTATGTCGCGGTTTCCCATCCCAGAGGCCATCCTGTTGACGGAGCACCATGCGACAACTGGCCTTTTGCAGCGGAGTGGCTCGACCATACCCATAATGTGCCTCAATACCGGGACATAGCCCGCACTTCTGTCCCCAGGCCGATGGAAACCGCCTTTCACACAGCCAAATCATC
>CAMPCT010000044.1 GCA_946647055.1 uncultured Atopobium sp.
CGTCAGATGGGAGGATGCCATGACCGCGACAGCGCTCGTCTCTGCCCGGCTCGAGCCCGAGGTCAAGGAGCGCGCGCAGGCCGTCCTGCGCTCCGCAGGGCTCACCGACACCATCGTGATCCGCCGGATATACGACTACATCGTCTCCGTTGGCGACGTTCCCGAGTTCGTCAAGACGGGCGAGTTCTCCGTCCCCGCCGTCGAGCAGCGCGACCACTTCGACGACATGGTCGACTGGATGCTTGGGGGCCCGTTCTCGGGAGAGGACTGGTCGTGGCTCCAGGATGACGCTGTCAAGGAGGCATGGGGGGAGAGGTGGGACGATGAGTAGGATTCTGCTCGACACCAATGCCGCCATAGACATCGTGTTTCCGCGTGAGCCTGACCGCCGCGCGTCGATCATCGGCGCGCTGGGGATGCTCGATGCCAGGAGGGACGAACTACTCCTGCCTTCGCTGTGCCTCAAGGACCTCTCGTGGTTCCTTGAGTGCTCACGCGCGTGCAAGGAGCGTTGGCCAAGCCGTGACGAACGTCTGCTTCGGGCCGCACAGGCACGGGAGTTCCTCCTTGCCCATGCCACCATCGTCGCGATCGACGAGCTCGTCTGCAAACGTGCGCATGCCAACACCACCGAGCGGGACTATGACGACGCCCTTGTCGCGGAATGTGCCGTGACGAGTGGGGCGGATGTCATCCTCTCGAGTGACGCGAAGGCCTTCGTGGCCTCGCAGGTTCCCAAGATGACGCCTCACGAGCTGCTCGTCCACCTGAGCTTGGGTGCCTGATTCGCTTGTCGCGGGCGGGGCGTTTCGCCCTCGGGTAACATGGACAGGATGGAAAACGGTACCGCACGGGAGGTCCCACATGGCAGACGATGCCCAGATGTCACTCTTTGGAGACGCGCCGGCAAGCCCCGCGCCCGAGCCCACGACGCCTACCGGCCCGGATCCGGCGCATCGTGCCCTCGAGCTGCGCGGCATCCTCGACCACGCGGCCTACCAGTACTACGCCCTCGACGCGCCGGAGATGACGGACGCCGAGTTCGACCGCCTGCTGCAGGAGCTCATCGCCATCGAGCGCGAGCACCCCGAGCTCATCACGCCCGACAGCTACACCCAGCGCGTGGGCGGTTATGTGAGCGAGGCCTTCGAGCCGGTCACGCACGCCAGCCGCATGTACTCCATGGACGACGCGATGAACCTGGACGAGCTGGACGAGTGGCTTGCCCGCACGGACGAGTCCCTGGGAGGCAGCGAGGCCAACCCGGTCGCCTACACCTGCGAGCTCAAGATCGACGGCCTGGGCGTGGCGCTCACCTACCGCGACGGCCTGCTCGTGCGTGCGGCCACGCGTGGCGACGGTACCACCGGCGAGAACGTGACCGACAACGTCCGCACCATCGGCGACGTGCCGCGTACCATCGCACCAGCCGGCCAGGCGCGCGTGACGCCCGAGGGCTGGGCGAGCATCGAGGTCCGCGGCGAGGTCTACATGCCCAAGACCAGCTTCGTGCGCCTCAACGAGGACGCCGACGCCGCCGGTCGCGACCCCTTCGCCAACCCGCGCAACGCCGCGGCGGGCAGCCTCCGCCAGAAGGACCCGCGCGTCACCGCCCACCGCGACCTCGCGACCTTCATCTACTCGGTGGCCGACGCAGCGCCCCTCAGCGTGACCACCCAGTGGGCCTTCCTGCAGTGGCTGGGTGAGTGCGGCTTCCATGTGAACGACCATGCGGCCCGCTGCACCAGCGCGGCCGAGGTCCACGACTTCTGTGCCCGCGCGCTCGAGCACCGCAGCGACCTCGACTACGACATCGACGGCGTGGTGGTCAAGGTCGACTCCTTCGCGCAGCAGGCCGCGCTCGGCTTCACCGCCCGCGCGCCGCGCTGGGCCATCGCGTTCAAGTTCCCACCCGAGGAGAAGCGCACCGTCCTGCGCGAGATCCGCGTCCAGGTGGGGCGTACGGGCGTGCTCACGCCGGTCGCCGAGTTCGACCCAGTGCCGGTGGCGGGCTCGGTCATCGCCCGCGCCACGCTGCACAACATCGACGAGGTTCGCCGCAAGGACGTCCGCGTGGGCGACACGATCGTGGTCCACAAGGCCGGTGACGTGATCCCCGAGGTCGTGGGGCCCGTGCTCGAGGGCGACATGGCCGCCGAGCACGAGGCGCGGGCCGAGTGGAACATGCCCACGCACTGTCCCAGCTGCGGCAGCCCCGTGGTGCGCGAGGAGGGCGAGGTCGCCTTCCGCTGCGTCTCCATCGACTGCCCGGCGCAGTCCGTCGAGCGCCTCATCCACTGGGCCAGCCGCAAGGCCATGGACATCGACGGCCTGGGCGACGAGCTGGTGGGTCGCATGGTCGAGCAGGGCGTCCTGCGCGACGTCGCCGACTTCTATGACCGCCTTGACGAGGAGACGCTGGCAAACCTGTGGACCGGCCGCACCAGCGTGGCGGGCGAGCGCATCGTCGTGGGCGAGACCATCGCGCGCAAGGTCATGGACCAGGTGCGCGCGTCTCGCGAGCGTGGCCTGTCGCGTGTCCTCTTTGGCCTAGGCATCCGCCATGTGGGCGAGAGCGTCGCGCGCCAGATCGCAGGCACGTTTGGCTCGATGGAGCGGCTTATCCAGGCCTCTGCCGAGGACATCGCCGCCGTCGAGGGCGTTGGTCCCAAGATCGCCGCGTCGGTCGTCGCGTTCCTCTCCGTCCCCGAGAACGTGGCCGTGCTCGAGCGCCTGCGCCAGGCGGGCGTCGTGCTGGAGGAGGCCGGTGCGGGCCAGGCTGGCGAGCAGCCGTTGGCAGGCCTCACCTTCGTGCTCACGGGCACGCTCGAGAATCGCACACGCGACGAGGCCGGGGCTGCCCTGCGCGCGCTGGGCGCCAAGGTCTCTGGTTCGGTGTCAAAGAAGACCAGCTACGTGGTGGCAGGTCCGGGTGCGGGTTCCAAGCTCACCAAGGCCGAGTCGCTCGGCGTGCCGGTGCTCGACGAGGAGGCGTTGGAGCAGATCCTGGCCACCGGTGCGCTGCCCGAGTAGCACGACTGTGCCGGGTGCTCGCACATGTTGCCAAACAGCCCAAAACTCGGCTGGTATCCCGAGGGTTTTGGGCAGATGGGCAACATGAGTGGCCGCGGGCGAGCTGCAACCCCTTAGGTTCGCTTAAGGCAGCCCTGGCATCATGAGGATGGACGATTAACGATCGCTGGGAGGCGACATGAGGGTTCTTCTCGCAGAGGACGAGCGTGAGCTCAGCCGTGCGCTCGTGGCCATCCTCGAGCACTCGGGCTACGTGGTCGACGCCGCGCTGGACGGCGAGGAAGCCCTCTGGCAGCTCGACATCAACGACTACGACATCGTCCTGCTCGACATCATGATGCCCAAGGTGGACGGCCTCACGGTCCTGCGACGCCTGCGCGCGGCCGGCAACGACGTGCCCGTCCTCATGCTCACGGCCAAGTCCGAGATTCGCGACCGGGTGGAGGGCCTCGACTCCGGCGCAAACGATTACCTCACCAAGCCCTTCGCGGCTCAGGAGCTGCTCGCGCGCATCCGCGCGCTCACGCGCACCACGGCCAGCGCCACCAAGCGCGAGACCTCCTTCGCCGACATCTCGCTCGACGCGGGCGGCTCGCGTCTGACCTGCGGCGATGCGTCCGTCGACCTCACGGCGCGCGAGTTCCAGATGATGGAGGTGCTCCTGGCCGACCCCACCGCCAAGGTCTCGACCGACCAGTTCATGCGCAAGGTGTGGGGTTCCATGTCCGACGTCGAGCAGGGCGTGGTGTGGGTGAACCTCTCCAACCTGCGCAAGAAGCTCGCCGGCGTGGGGTCGCGCGTCAAGATCAGCGCGCTGCGCGGCGTGGGCTACTACCTCGAGGACCCCGGGGCGTGAGGCGACGCACATGATCAAGCGACTGCGCAGGAAGTTCGTCCTCATCGCGGTGGCCTCTGTCGCCGCGGTGCTGGCTGTGATCATCGGCGGCATCAACCTGGCCAACTACCATAGCGTCTGCACGGGCGCCGACGAGCGTCTGGACGCCCTTGCCCAAGCCGGCGGCACGCTTGCGGCGCTGCGCGTCGGCCCTGCGGGAGACCCGCGGGCCCTGGGGACGAAAGACGACTTTGACCCCGATGACTTCGACTTCGACGACATCGACGGCAATGCCGAGGTCAACGATCTGGACGACCTGCGCGAGATCGGCTGGCAGGGTAGACGTCCCGAGGACTCGCCTGAGTTCGCCTTCGAGACGCGCTACTTCACGGCGTCCTTTGACGAGGCGGGCAACGTGGTGCGGGTCGACGTCAGCGCCATCGCGGCAGTCGACTCCTCGACGGCCGCAGCCGCTGCGCAGCAGGTTGCCGGGGGTGGTCGACGTGGTTGGTGCGGCAGCTACCGCTATCTGCTCACCGGTGTGAACGGAACGCCCATGGCGCTCTTTGTCGACGCGTCGCGCGACCTCGAGGGGCTGCGGTCGTTCGCGCTTGCGTCCGTCGTCGCGAGCCTTCTGGGCCTCGCGGCCGTGGCGGCGCTGCTCGTGCCGCTCTCTGCCATCGCGGTGCGGCCGGTCGCCGAGAGCCAGGAGCGGCAGCGGCGCTTCGTCACCGATGCGTCCCACGAGCTCAAGACCCCGCTTGCCATCATCAGCTCGGCCGTCGACGTGATGGAGATCGAGTCGGGCGAGAGCGAGTGGACCCAGAGCGTGCGCAACCAGGTCACACGCCTGACCGACCTTACGGGCAAGCTCGTGAGCCTGGCGAAGGCCGACGAGGGCGCGACCGCCATGAACGTGACCGACTTCGACCTCACGGCGACCGCAGAGTCAGTCATCGCGGACTTTCGTCCCGAGGCACTGTCGCTGGGGAAGCGCCTGGTGACGGACGTGGCACCGGGCCTCACCTGCCATGCCGACCAGACGCTCGTCCGCCAGGCGCTGTCGCTCATGCTCGACAACGCCCTCAAGCACTCGAGCGAGGGCAGCGACGTCCTTGTCGAGGTGAGGGGTGCCGACGGCATGCGACAGGGGAGGGGCAGGGCTCGTCTCTCGACCACCAACGACATCGCGCCCGGAACGCTTGCGCCAGGCGAGCACCCCGAGCTCTTCGACCGCTTCACCCGTGCCGACGAGGCCCGTTCAAGCTCGGGCGGGCATGGGATCGGCCTCGCCGTGGTGCGGGCCATTGCCGAGGCGCACGAGGGCGATGCCACGGCCCGCGTGTCGACAGACGGCAGCTCCATCACCATCACCCTCCGCGTGTAGCCCCGACGGCTGCTTTAGCCCCGCTTTAAGTCGCCTGCGTAGAGTACTGCCCAGAAAGGGAGTGGTACTCATGACAAGCGCAATCCTCGAACGTGCACAGCAGCTGGCAAGCCTCGACGAGCAGCCTGCCGTCGCCCCTCGCAAGCCGGCGGTCCAGAAGGTCTTCCGCCGCCGCGAGATTAAGTTCCTCGTCACCGACGAGCAGCGCACCGCGATTCTCTCCGCAGCCTCCGAGCACATGGAGCCAGATGCCTGGGGAGCGACCACCATCTGCAACGTCTACTATGACACGCCCACGAGCCTGCTCATCCGACGCTCGCTCGAGAAGCCCAAGTACAAGGAGAAGGTCCGCATCCGCAGCTACGGTCGCCGCGAGCCCGGCGCGCCCGTCTTCGTGGAGCTCAAGAAGAAGTTCAAGGGCATCGTCTACAAGCGCCGCGTGGTCCTTGACGAGGGCCGTGCTGAGAGGCTGCTCTCTGGCCGCGGGAACCCCCGCACGCAGATCGAGCGCGAGATCGACTTCACCGTCCGCCGCTACGAGGGCCTGGCGCCCGCCTGCTACATCGCCTACGACCGCGAGGCCTTCTACGCGATTGACGACCACGAGTTCCGCATGACCTTCGACCGCAACGTCCGCGCCCGCTGGGATGACCTCGACCTCACCTCCTCGACGGATGGCGAGCAACTCCTGCCCGAGGGCATGAACATCATGGAGCTCAAGTGCGCCGGTGCCATCCCGCTGTGGATGGTCCGCGTCCTCGACCACCTGAACCTGCGCAAGGCCAGCTTCTCCAAGTACGGAAACGCCTGGAAGGCCCGCCAAGCGCGAGTCCAAGCTGCGTGACGCGTCACGCGCAACCACAACACCAAGCAAACAAACCCCAGATAGGAGCCATCATGTTCGAGTCACTCTTCGCCACGGCATCGACCACCACCGCCACCATCGAGCTCGTCCCGCTTCTCATGAGCGTCGCTGCCGCCCTTGCGTTGGGTCTGGCGCTGGCGGCCATCTACTGCTATCGCTCGCGCTTTACGCGCAGCTTCGTGACGTGCTTGGCACTGCTTCCCGCCATCGTCGCTGTGGTCATCATGATGGTCAACGGAAACTTGGGTGCGGGCGTTGCCGTGGCCGGTGCCTTCTCGCTGGTGCGCTTCCGCAGTGTGCCCGGCTCGGCCCGCGACATCGCCTTCATCTTCCTGGCCATGGCGGTGGGTCTGGTCTGTGGCATGGGCTACGTGGCGTATGCCGCCATCGTCACGATTGTGCTGGGCGGTGCCAACCTGCTCTACCAGACGATTGGCCTGGGCTCCGACCGGAATCGCCGCGACCGCACCGTGCGCATCACCGTGCCCGAGGACCTCGACTACACGGACCTCTTCAACGAGGTCTTCGCTCGTCACACCACCTACCACGACCTAACGTCCGTCAAGACTACGGCCATGGGCAGCCTCTTCAAGCTCACCTACAACGTTGGGCTGGTTGACCCCGCTGCCGAGAAGGCCTTCATCGACGACCTGCGCGTGCGCAACGGCAACCTCGAGGTCGCCCTCAGCTATCAGCAGGCTGGCTCCGACGAGCTCTAATGTCCTCCTTTTCAAGCTGGGAAAGGCGTTATAAGAGCGCAGGGTGACAGGCAAAGGACAGAAGTGCGGTTTATGTCCCAGAATAAAGGGCACTTTGAAATGTCCGGCTCAGAGGAAGATGCTCTCAACTGGCCTTTTATATCTCACGCATCTTGATCTTTCGTGTCTTACGAGAATAATTGGGACATAAACCGCACTTCTGTCTTGAGGCCGTACCGGATTCCCAAATGATGCTTCACTTTGGTGAATCAATGGCATTCAAGTGGGGAACATATACTTCATGCGCCCCGTTCTGTTTGGCATTTCGGCTCTTGAGTACTGGCGCTCGAGCCTCTCTGACCCCACGCCAGGTGATGTGGGGAATGTCGAGAATCCTGTTGTTGGGAAAGTGTTTGGATCTGGAAAGAGTCCAAGCAAGAGACGTCGCAAGTTCGATGACATTGCGGAAATCGATGACGCAATCAGTCGTACGGAAGGCGCGAAGGGAAAACTGCACCTCCTTATGGACCCCTCTTTCCGCAAGCGCAGTTTCAACAACATCGAATGCCACTCGTGGAACAAAGGCGCTCCTCTTGCCAGTGACTCGTTGATCAACGCGGGAACCGGCTTTGATGTCGTATGCCCTGAGCTCTGCCTCATGCAAGTGGCATCTCAGCTCACCCGCTTCCAGCTCATGCGTGCCATTACGGACCTATGTGCTCGCTACTCCCTATCCGCGCTCGATAGGAGTAGCATCATCTCCCGTACTCCCGTGACTACACTCGAGTCAATCAGATCCTATGTTGAGAAAAACCCTGGGCTCAATGGATATAGGAAGGTCCGCGCAGCTTTGTGCTGGTGTCTCGAGGACTCAAGGTCTCCACGCGAGACAACCATGAGTCTGTACTTCCGCATGCCTACGAGGCTTGGAGGAAAGCAACTTCCTGTCTTCGTGCCAAACATGAGGCTCTCTCTTAACAAGGGGGCGGGTCTTCTCACTCAGAAGAAGTACCTTGAGGGAGATGCCGTCTGGCCGGATGCCAAGCTGGTCATCGAGTACAACAGTGACGCATATCATGACACGGAAGAGGCGAAGGAATTCGACTTCGAAAAGATAACGGCGCTTGAGTCGATGGGATATACGGTGATTCCGATCTCGACTCGGCAGTTCAACTCCTACGACAGCCTGGAAGTCATCGTGATGGACCTAAGGCAGAGGCTTGGATCGGGCACAAAGAAGCGTGCAGAAGACGAGAAGGCGGTCAAGAGTCGAGATAAACGCAGCAGGAAGACGCATGAGGAGTTGCTCGGGGAGGAGAGGCGTCAGCGCGAACTGCCGTCGCTGCTTGAGACCGCTCGCTGGCGCTACCTCCAGACTCTGATGTGATGGGTGTGGGGACAGAAGTGCGGTTTATGTCCCATTTTTGTGGGTCCTCCTCGGTATCCTCTCGGGACCGGACGACAAAAGCCCAGTTGGCTAGCGGGGACATGCAGGCCAGCCCGTGGAAGGGCCGGTACTACTGGGACATAAACCGCACTTCTGTCCAAAGGTCGACCCCAGAGGTCGAGAAAGCCGTTCATGTGTCCTGCCGATGGCGCCGCCTACGGATTGTCATACGTTGTTAATCAATATTTTGCCGGGTGCCGGAGTATTGTGTAGCGTAGTTGGGAACAACAGTCCCGAAGGGAAGGAAGCCTGCGGGCTTCCGCCACAAACACCATGGAAGGGTGGACAAAATGGCAATCTTTTCTCGCATTGCTGACGTTCTGAAGGCCAACATCAACGACCTCATCGACAAGGCCGAGGATCCCGAGAAGATGGTCAAGCAGCTCATCATCGAGATGGATGAGCAGGTCGAGGACGCCACCAAGGCACTTGGCCAGGCCATGGGCTCCCAGAAGATGGCTGCCATGGAGCTTGCCGACGCCAAGGCCGTCTCTGCCGACTGGAACGACAAGGCCAAGCTTGCCCTCAAGGCCGGCAACGAGGCCCTGGCCAAGCGCGCCCTCGACGCCAAGGTGGGCGTCGACGCCCAGGTCGAGGCCCTGCAGGCAAACTACGACCAGATCACGGCCAACGTCGACCGCCTCAAGGAGCAGGTCGAGCAGCTCAAGATGAAGCTGGACGAGGCCCGCTCTCGCCAGAACGTCCTCATCGCCCGCTCCAAGATGGCCGAGGCCGCCCAGAAGACCGCCGTCACCATCAGCTCCGCCGCCACCGACTCCGCCTTCGCCAAGCTCGACGCCCTCGAGCGCAAGATCATCCAGAAGGAGGCTTCAGCCGACGCCTACGCGCAGGTCAACGACGTCGAGATCATCATCGACGACGAGGATGCCTTCGCCAAGCTCGAGCATGAGGCCGCCGTCAACGACCAGCTCGAGGCCCTCAAGGCAGAGCTCGGCCTCTAGGCCTGATTCCTGTTCGGGGGCGTCGGGCAGCCGCCCGGCGCCCCCGTTTCACGAGGGGACGTCATCCCCTCCTTCCCGCCCACCGCAACTCGGGAGCGTCCCATGGATTTCTACGATCTCCTTTTCTTGGTTCTCATCGTCTGGCTGGGCTTCATCTTCTACCGCTCCATCACGGAGTCCCGTAGGAGGAAGGAGTCCGCGGCTGCCCAGGCGGCGACCTCTGCCGCCGCAAGCAAGTCCCAGATGACCGAGGACATCAAGTCCACCCAGACCTCGCGCATCGCCGACGCCATCGAGATCCTCGACGAGCTTGGCGGCTCCAAGGGCGGCTATCGCCACTACTGCGAGCTCGTGGGCACCGCCATGCGCGAGAACGGTGTGACCGCGCCGTACTCCAACCGTCAGGTCGCCTACTACGACGTCAAGTGCTTCCGCATCGACCACGTCAATGGCGTCGACCGCGAGACCCTGGTCGCCCACGAGAAGTCGATCGACCCGTTCTGCTTCTACGACGACTCCTGCGATACCCCTGTCTACGTAGACATCTCGTCGTTTGGCAACAACGTGATCCTGGTCAACTCGACCAACCACATCGAGGGACCCAACTCCGACTTCTCGAAGGCCTTCAGCAACAACTCCGGCTCCCCGTCGAGCGGCGGCACCGGTACGGTCACGGCCTTCTCGGCCACGCCCGTCGAGTCGATGGGCAACTTCCTGGCCGGCAAGGTCAAGGATGCCGTCAACACGCTGCGTCGTGTCCTGCGTCCCGGTCCGGCCATCCGTCCGCAGTTCGCGCTTGCTGGCGCCGGTGCCTCGACTGACGTCGCCACGGACAATGCCGACACGCCCAGCAACGTCATGTTCTCTGGCTACAACAACATCCCCAAGGGATTCGGGCACCCCGGCGCCCCCAAGATCCCCAAGGGCATGCGCGACTTCATGGGCAACGGCTACGGTGGCATCTACCACATCCCCGTCCGCACCTACCAGCGCTCCTCCGACATGGGCGACATCCTGGTTGGCATGACGCTGTCGGCGCTGCTGCGCTCGCTCAACACCACCACGTACACCCAGACCAGCAGGCCCGTGACCAACACGACGCCCCCCACGCCCACCCCGACCTTCCGCGGGTACCGCATCGTCGAGGACGTCGTGCCACTGGGCAGCCCCACCTACTGCATCGGCGAGATGTATCGCCACGGCACCGACATCTACATGGGCAAGTCCTCCGACAAGGAGTACTCGACCTCCTTCTTCGCGTGCCGTCCCGAGGCCGAGGTCCTCTCTGCGATCAATTCGTAGATTCTCGGTACAAGGTAGTCGCTTCGGTCGCGGTCCCACGGGGCCGCGACCTCTTTTTGGCGCTATGATGCCCATGAGCGATGAGTTGTGAACCAAGGAGTCACCATGAGCGACGACCTGCGTCCCGTCCGCGAAGGCGACATGCCCTACCTGGGCTTTTCCACACACTGGCGTGTGGTGGGCGACCTGTCCTCATCCAAGCCTCCGCTGGTGCTGCTGCACGGGGGTCCCGGCTCCACACGCAATCGCTTCGAGGTCCTCGACGAGCTGGCCGACACGGGCCGGGCGGTCGTGAGCTATGACCAGTTGGGTTGCGGGGACTCATGGGTGGAGGGTCATCCCGAGCTCTGGCATGCGCAGACCTGGGTGGACGAGCTCGTGGCGCTGCGCGAGCACCTGGGCCTCGGGCGCATCCACCTGCTGGGGCAGTCGTGGGGAGGCATGCTGGCCATCACCTATCTGGCGGATTGCAAGCCCGAGGGCATAGCCTCGGTGGTGCTCTCGTCGACGCTGCCCGCCAGCTGGCTCTATGCGTGCGAGAACCGACGTATGGCCAATCAGCTGCCGCCGGAGCAGGCGCGGGCCCTGCTTTTGCCTGCCCAGATTGTCGAGGAGGCCCGCATACGGGCAAAGGCCGCGGGAAGGGACCCCGAGGAGGCGGCCAAGTGCGCCATGGCTGCCTATGACGACCCTGCCTACCAGCGGGCTCTGACCACCTACATGCAGATGCACTGCCACGACGTCACGCCGGGACCCAGTGCGCCGGAGTGCGTGCGTCGCCCCAGGCGGGGGAGTCGCGAGTGCTACGTCACCGCCTGGGGCCCCGACGAGCTCACGCCCACGGGAACGCTCAAGGACTGGGACTACATCGACAAGCTGCCTACGATTGACGTGCCGGCGTTGGTGATCAGCGGCACCGACGACCTCTCGACGCCGCTCGTGAACAAGACGATCGTCGATGGCCTGCCCAATGCGCGCTGGGAGCTCATTGCGGGGGCGCGCCACAGCTGCTACGTGGACGCCCACGACCACTATTGCGAGCTCCTTGCAGCTTGGATGGCCGAGCACGACTGATTGGCACCGCATTTTGAGGTGGATGCAGCCTCTAAACCGAGCGAATTGTGTAAACGGACAGGCAATTACGTCTTACAGACGGTGCACGAGCTCCTCATAGGGCTTGTACTGAGTGTGGCGCGGCGAGGGCTTAGCGTCTTCCGCGGCATAGCCGATGGGGAAGAGCGCGACCATCTCGTAGGGCTCCATCTCGGGGAACGCCGCCTTGAGGGCGGGGGAGTCGAACCAGCCCACCCAGACGGAGCGAAGCCCCAGGTCATGGGCGGCGAGCATCATGTGCGTGCCCACGATGGAGGCATCGACGATGGCGTAGTTCTTGCCGTCGGACGGTCGCACCCACGCCTCGTCGGGCAGGCCACCCACGGCGAGGATGACCGGGGCGTCGTAGTGCTTCTCCGTGCAGGCGCGAACCTTCGTGAGGGCTTCGGGGGTGTCGAAGCGCCAAATGCGCACCGGCTGGTAGTTGACGGCCGTCGGCGCGACGATGCCTGCCTCGATGATGGCCTCGATCTTCTCGGGCTCGACGGGCTGGTCAGAGTACTTGCGGCACGAGAAGCGGTCATGCGCGAGCTCAAGGAAGCTGTCCATGGGGTCTCCTTCCTGCGGTTGGTTTCCTACTCGGCTGCGTCCACCAGATCGTCGAGGTCAAGGCCCTCTCCACTCTCGAGCTCGGCCAGCCCTGCGGCGTTGTCGATCCTGTCGGCAGGGTCGATCTTGACGAAGATGATCGAGGAGCCGTTCTGCGTGACGGTGAGCTTGTCGCCGTCGAGGGTGACGTCGACGGGCTGCCCGTCGAGCACCGCGGCGAGCGTCGTGGCGTCAGTGGCCTCCCAGGTGCCTTCCATGGTCTCGCCAAAGACGTCGAGCGCCATGCTGCCGTCCTCGTTGACGTCGAGGTAGACCGAGATGCCAAGAAGGTCCTTGAGCAGCTGGACATCCTCGTTGGACGTGGTCTCGCCATCGCTCTCCATCTCGTAGATCTCCCACGTTCCCACAAACGGGGCGGTGTCGACCGAGGGAGCTGCGCTCTTGCCCCCGCAGGCGACAAGCGCCAAGCACAGGGCCAAGGCGCCGGTGATGAGGCCGAGCAGTCGCTTGTTCATAGGAGTTCCTTTCGTGCGTTTCC
>CAMPCT010000045.1 GCA_946647055.1 uncultured Atopobium sp.
GCCCGAAACCCCCGGTACAGGTCGCAAATCCGGAGCCGTACCCGGTACAGGTCGCTTTTCCGGCGCCGCCCCCCGCTGCCCCCGCCGCGCTAAAACCTGAATGAAAGATTTTGATTGATTTTGATAGTTCTTGATAGTATGCTATTATCATCATGAGAAGAAGGGAGGTCCACACATGCTCGCCCAGGAACGCAGGTCCCGCATCGTCGAGTTCGTGAACACCCGCGGCGCCGCCTCCCTCGCCGAGCTCTCCCAACTGATTGGGGCCTCCGAGTCGACCGTACGACGCGACATCGAGCAGCTCTCCCGCACTGGGCTCGTCGTGCGCGTCCATGGCGGCGCGACCAAGGCATCGTCCTCCGACCTCGTCCTCGTCGACCAGGTCATCTCGGAGCGCCGCGCGCTCAACACGGCGGAGAAGGACGCCATCGGGGCCTTCGCCGCATCGCTCATCGGTCCCGACGACCTCGTCTACATCGACGCGGGCACCACCACCTCGGCCGTCGTCGACCACCTCACCGAGACGCGCGCCACCTACATGACCAACTCCCTGCCCATCGCCCAGCACCTCCTGCTGCGCGGATGCCGCACCCTCGTGCCCTCGGGCGAGCTCAAGCCCGTCACCGAGGCCATCGTGGGCGAGGCGGCAGTCGAGTCCATCCGCCCCTACAACTTCACGATCGGCTTCTTCGGTACCAACGGCGCCGACGTGCGCACCGGCTTCACCACGCCCGACCCCGGCGAGGCATGCGTCAAGCGCGTCGCCATGGAGCACACCCTGCACGCGTTCGTCCTGTGCGACGCGAGCAAGTTCTCGAAGGTCTCCCTCGTGACCTTTGCGGAGTTTGGCTCCGCGAACATCATCTGTGACAGCGCCACCGACGAGATCCGTCTCGCCATGGCACATGAGCAGCAGCGCAAGGCAACCATAGAGTTGGTGGAGGTGGCAACAGGAAAATGATCCATACCGTCACGTTCAACCCATGCCTCGACTACATCGTGAGGCTCGACGACCTCAGGCTCGGCGAGGTCAACCGCGTCACCTACGAGAACATCCTCCCGGGCGGCAAGGGCATCAACGTGTCCATCGTCCTCAAGAACCTCGGCCACGAGAACCGCGCGCTGGGCTTCGTCGCGGGCTTCACCGGTGCCGAGATCGCCGCGCGTCTCGAGGACCACGGCGTCACCGCAGACTTCATCGAGGTCACCGAGGGCATGAGCCGCATCAACATGAAGGTCAAGGCCCACGAGGAGACCGAGATCAACGGCATCGGCCCCAACATCCTGCCCGCCGACGTCGACGCCCTCTTCGCCAAGCTCGACGGCATCGCCGCCGGCGACACCCTCGTCATCTCGGGCTCGGTCCCGGCGGTCCTGCCCGACGACATGTACGAGCAGATCATGGCGCGCCTCGAGGGCCGCGGCATCCGCATCGTCGTCGACGCCACGCGCGACCTGCTCGTCAAGGTCCTCCCCTACCACCCGTTCCTCATCAAGCCCAACAACCACGAGCTGGGCGAGATCTACGGCGTGACCCTGCGCACCAAGGACGAGGTCATCCCCTACGCCCAGAAGATGCACGAGGCCGGCGCCCGCAACGTCCTTGTCTCGATGGCTGGCGAGGGCGCGGTGCTGGTCACCGAGAACGGCGACGTCCTCACGAGCGAGGCCCCCAAGGGCACGGTCGTCAACTCCGTCGGTGCCGGCGACTCCATGGTTGCCGGCTTCCTCTGCGGCTACATCGAGGGCGAGGGCGACTGCGAGCGCGCGTTCCGTTGGGGCCTCTGCACGGGCTCTGCCAGCGCGTTCTCGCCGGACCTGGCCACGCGCCCCGAGGTCGAGGCCCTTCTCGAGACGCTCTAGCACGGTTCCACCCGGCCATGCGTGGCCGGTCCGATAGTCAGTAAAGGCACGATGAAGGCAAGAAAGGAAGGAGTAGTCACGTGAAAATCACTGACCTGCTCAAGCCCGAGGGCATCCGGGTTGGCGCCGAGGCGGCCGACCGCATGGACGCCATCGACAAGCTCATCGAGCTCCAGGACGCCAGCGGCAACATCTCCGACAAGGAGGCCTACAAGGCTGGCATCCTCGCGCGCGAGGAGGAGTTCCCCACGGCGGTTGGCGAGGGCATCGCCATCCCGCACGCCAAGGTCGCCGCGGTCAAGCGCCCGGGCCTGGCTGCGATGACGGTTCCCGGCGGCGTCGAGTGGGACGCTCCCGACGGCGAGCCCAGCGACCTCATGTTCATGATCGCCGCCCCCGAGGGTGAGAACAACACCCACCTCGAGATGCTCGCCAAGCTCTCGCAGCTCCTCATGCACAAGGAGTTCGCCGACAAGCTGCGCGCCGCCGCGACCCCCGAGGAGTTCCTCGCCGCGATCGACGAGGCCGAAGCCGAGCGCGACGCCGCCGACGCCGCCAAGGCCGCTGCCGCCGCAGCCCCCAAGGCAGACGTCGCCGACGACGCATGGCCCCGCATCCTGGCCATCACCGCCTGCCCCACCGGCATCGCCCACACCTACATGGCCGCCGAGAACCTCGAGAAGAAGGCCGCCGAGATGGGCATCAAGCTCAAGGCCGAGACCCAGGGCTCCGCTGGCGCCAAGAACGTCCTGACCGCCGAGGAGATCGAGCGCGCCGAGGGCATCATCATCGCCGCCGACAAGAACGTCGACCGCGCCCGCTTCGCCGGCAAGCAGGTCTACTCCACCAACGTCTCCGCGGGCATCAATGACCCCGAGCGCCTCATCAACATCATCGTCAACCACGAGGCCCCGGTCCAGGAGGGCACCGTCGTGTCCGCCTCCAGCGCCGCGGCCGAGGGCGACTCCCTGGGCCACACCATCTACAAGCACCTCATGAACGGCGTCAGCCACATGCTGCCGTTCGTCGTCGGCGGCGGCATCCTCATCGCCGTGGCCTTCCTGATCGACGGCTTCCTGGCCCCCAACGCGGGCGCCGACTTTGGCTCCGCCACGCCTGCCGCCCACTTCTTCAAGCAGGTCGGCGGTGACGCCTTTGGCTTCATGCTGCCCATCCTCGCCGGCTACATCGCCATGTCCATCGCCGACAGGCCGGGCCTCGCGGTCGGCTTCGTGGGCGGCACGCTCGCCAACGCCGGCTACAGCTGGGGCTGGCTGGGCGGTGGCGCCGCCGTCGGTGGCGGCTTCCTGGGCGCCCTGTTCGCCGGCTTCGCCGCGGGCTACTTCGTCAAGTGGCTCGAGAAGGCCTGCGACGCCCTGCCCGACTCCCTCGAGGGCATCAAGCCGGTCCTGCTCTACCCGCTGCTGGGCATCCTCGGCATCGGCGTGCTCATGTTCACGGTCAACCCGCTCTTCGCGGCCATCAACACCGGCATGACCGGCTTCCTCAACGGCCTGGGCACCACCAACCTGGTCCTGCTCGGCGCCATCGTCGGCGGCATGATGTCCATCGACATGGGTGGCCCGTTCAACAAGGCTGCCTACGTCTTCGGCACCGCCATGCTCGCCGAGGGCACCGAGGCCGGCAAGATCATCATGGCCTCCGTCATGGTCGGCGGCATGGTCCCGCCGCTGGTCATCGCCCTGTCCACCACCATCTTCAAGAACAAGTGGAGCGAGGACGACAAGAAGGCCGGCCTGGTCAACTACATCATGGGCCTGTCCTTCATCTCCGAGGGCGCCATCCCGTTCGCGGCGGCCGACCCCGTCCACGTGATCCCGTCCTGCATCATCGGCTCCGCGGTCGCAGGCGCGCTCTCCGCCCTCTTCGGCTGCACCAGCCCCGCCCCGCACGGTGGCTTCTGGGTCATCCCCATCATCGGCAACCCCGTGATGTACTTCGTCGCGCTCGTCGCCGGCTCCGTCGTGGGCATGCTCATCCTCTCCCTCTGGAAGAAGGCCTACGTCGAGGAGTAGCGCCTGGCGCACATCCCGCACGCAAGAGGGGCGTCCGCATCGCGCGGGCGCCTCTCCTTTTTCTTGCCCCTTGGAAGCCGACCCTAGCGAACCCCCGACCCTAGCGAACCTCCCACGTGGCATGGGAGAGCGGGTGGTCGGCCGTGAACTCGTCGCAAACGAGCCGCACGTCAGGCACGTAGGCGGGGAAGAGCGTGACCGGATACTCCAGCGTGGGCTCGGCGAACATGGCGACGCGCAGCACGGTGTGCTTCCACGATCCGGTGGCGATGATGTACACCGCCCGCTTGGCCGACAGCATCGTCTTCATGCCCAGGGTGAGCATCATGGGGTTGCACAGGTCATAGCAGCCGCCAAAGTCGCGCTCGGAGTACTGGATGATGTTGTCGGGGGTGACGTAGACCACGCGCGTGCGCGAGCGGGCGTACTGCTCGAGGGTGACGCGCTGGTAGGGGTCGATGGGGGTCTCGTTGTTGGCCACGAGGCCCTTGTAGCCCACGCCCGCCCACACGGTGTCGATGCCGCCCAGCTCCTCGCAGAGGCGGTCGGGACGGTCGAGGTCCTCGAGACGCGGGAAGATGCGCTGCTCCTCGGGCACGTTGAGCTCGGGGTCGATCTTGTCGTAGAACTGGTGGCGCATACGCCCCTCGCAGCTCATGGGATGCACCTCGAGCGGATAGGGACGGCCCTCCCAGTCAAGGCACTCGTCCATCTGGAAGACCCAGAGGTCGCGCAGGCTGATGCGCTCGCGGTTGACGCGCTCGATAAAGGCGGGGTAATGCGCCGCGGGACCCGACCCCAGGACCCACTTGGTGGGCAGGCCCGCCTCGTTGTTGCGGATGAGCTCCTCGCACATGAGGTCCGCGACGACGCGGTTGACGTGCTCGCGGTCGGGCTGCATGTCAAACGTGACCTTGCTCTCGGGGTGGTTCGCCAGCTCCTCCTTGGGGATGGTGCACCAGCGCAGCATGTCCTCTCGGCTGATTCGATACTCCTGCATGTCTTCCTCCTCGACCTCGTCGTTGTCCGTGTCAGATCGTGATGCCGCGTGCGCGGGCGAAGTCCTCGACCTCCGTGGGCGTGGCATAGCCCGGCAGGCAGTCGCGGCGCGTGACCGAGAGCGCGGCATAGGCGCTCGCCCAGCGGCAGGCGTCGACGAGCGCGTCGCCCGCGATGAGCCGGGCCACCGCCGCCGCCATGAAGCCGTCGCCGGCACCGCTCGCGTCAACCGCCTCGACGCGCACCGGCTCCACGCGGGTGAACGCATCACCCTCGAGCACGGCAGCCCCATCGGCCCCCAGCGTCGCCACGACCGTGCCGCAGCCACTCGCTGCCACCAACGACCGGCAGAGCCCCTCCACGTCCCCCTCACGGAGCCCCGCGGGATCCCTTCCCAGCAGCAGGCACAGCTCGACCTCGTTCACAAAGAGGAGGTCGCAGCCAACGAGCGGCAGGTCAATGCCCTCGTCGGGCACGGGGCTCGGGTTCAGGACCGTCCGCATGCCCAGCTCGTGGGCCCGACGCATGGCGGGGAGCACGAGCTGGGGACGGACCTCGAGGCCGCACACGAACCACCCCGCCCCCGCCAGGCGACCCAGGGCGTCCATGACCTCGCCCTCGGTGAGGTGTGCGCTCGAGCTCTCGCCCGTGATCATGATGTTCTGGCCGTCATCGGCGATGAGCCCTATGCCCTGTCCCGTCGTCACCGCCGGGTCGCGCAGAAGCTCCGAGAGGTCGACTCCGGCCTCGTCCATCCAGGCGGCGTCGCGCCTCCCCGCCTCGTCGCAGCCGATCTTCCCGATGATGGCGGTGGGCACGCCCAGCCTGGAAAGGGCCACCGCGACGTTGCCGCCCTTCGCAAGGTCCTCCGACATGAGCATGCCATGCATCATGACGGTCTCGTTGGCATGGGGAAGGCGATGGACGAGGATGTCGAACCCTCCCCCAATGTTGTTCAGGACGATGACCTGCGGTTTATTCATAATTCAGAGCTCCTGTCATCAAGCTGGTTGCCCCTCTTCCAATACATTATATAACGTCATGTTTGCGTATGGGGAATGGATGTATGGCGTCGCATCGGGTACCATGTGCGTAAGGACAGCATTGCCCGCCCGACACATGAAACGCAGCTCAAGGAGGCACCCATGCATTGTCCCTACTGCGGAAAGCCCGTCGACGATGGCATCCCCTACTGCCCGTGGTGCGGTGGCGGCCTGAGGGAGGACACCTCCTCCCCCATTCCCAGCGCCGTGTTCGATGACGAGCCCGTCACCCCAAGCAACGACATCCCCCAGGAGCGGACCGCCGCCCGTCCCGCACCCGTGGCGGACCAGCGCGCATCCTCATCCCAGCCCGTGCCCACGCGCACGAGGCGAAGCACCCCACGCTACACGGACGACCCCGACAACAACGGCGGCGGGAGGCTCCTCATGGGCCTCGTGGTCGCTGCCGCGGCGATCGGCCTCGCCTTCCTCGTCTGGACCAAGGGCTGCTCGAGGCTCACCCCCGCACCCATCGAGCCCGTCGTTCCCGACGAGCAGCAGGAACAGCCCGTCGAGCCGCCCCAGGAGGAACCACAGGCTGAGCCCGAGCAGCAGGAGGAGGAAGAGGCGCCTCAGACGGAGATCCTCCCCAGGACCAGCCTCGCGGAGTATTCCTGGGAGGAGCTCGCGGCCATATCCGCCGAGCTTGAGGCTGCCGCCAACCGAGACGAGGCCCTCGCCCTCGCACGCAGCTACAACCTCGTGGACGACCATGGCATCCCCACGGGTTCGACAAAGCCCGTGACCCTCTCGGACGGCTCGACGCTCGAGGTCTTCGTGGCGGACGTCTTCCACGATGACCTCACGACGGGCGGCAAGGCGGGCCTCACCTTCCTCTCGTGGAACCTCCCCCTCTCGCACCGCATGAACGCCGAGGACGTCAACGCCGGTGGCTGGCGGGACTCCGAGATGCGCCAGTGGCTCTCGACGTCAGGCCTGTCGCTTCTGCCCGAGGACCTGCGGGCGGTCATCGTGCCGGTGGCCAAGCGGACCAACAACACGGGCAACTCGCATGACGCCGCATCGGTCTCCGCGACCGAGGACTCCCTGTGGATCCCCTCCGTCACCGAGGTGGCGGGAAGCATCAACTGGACCTGGAGCTCGGACGCCGACAACTCGGGCGGGTACAACTCCGTCCTCAACGCCGAGGGCAGCCAGTATGCGATCTTCAGGGCGGCCAACATCGAGTCCGACGGGTCGAACGCCGCCCTGTCGCTGCGGGGCGACCTGCATTCCGACTGGTGGCTGCGCAGCCCCTCGGCGAGCGTCACCAGCAACTTCCGCTATGTCACCGAGGAGGGTAACCCCTGCGGCTTTGGCGGCGCCTCCAACGAGCGTGGCATCTGCGTGGGCTTCTGCCTGTAACTGAGAGAGGGGGTGCTCCCCCCTCTCACCTAGTTCCTGTCTCTACATGCCTGCGGGCCGCGGTGGTCCGCCTGCGGGGTTCTGGCCCTGCCCCTGCTGCGGGTACTGCGGATACTGCGGAGGATAGTACGTCTGCTGCTGCGGAGCCGGCTGGACGTACGGCTGCGCGGCCTGCGTGTGCGAGACCGAGCGCGGCGCGTCCTGGAGGGCGGCAGCCTGGGGATCATAGACGGGGACCTGCGTTGGCTGCTGGACCGGCTGGACGTACGGCTGCGCCGTTGGCTGCTGGACCGGCTGTACCGGCTGGACATACGGCTGCGCCATAGGCTGCTGCTGGGCTGGCTGGACGTACGGCTGCTGGTAGACGGGGGCGACCGGCGCGACCTGGGGCTGCTGCATGGCAACGCCGCCCTGGGCGGTCGCCGCGACGGGGGCGGCGTAGAGGACCGGGTTCACGTAGGCACCATAGTCCGGCGCGTCCATCTTCCGGATGATCTTGATCGTGCGGACGATCAGGGGCAGGTAGGCGGCGATGGTGATGAGGTAGACGATGATGGTCTCCATCGCCTCCTCGTCGCTCGAGACGTATTCGGTCGAGAGCGCGGAGTCCATCCACCCAAAGGCGATGTCGGGGGCGATGAGCAGGAAGTCCGACAGGCCGTGGACGATCGCGACTCCCCAGAGGTCGTCGTCGCGTGTCGCGATGATGGCCCACGTGAAGCCGCAGACGCCCGTCTGCAGGGTCTTGAGGATCATCTGGATGACGCCGAGGGTGGTGAAGTCGGACTCGTCAGCCGGGAGCACGTGGAACAGGCCAAAGACGAGGGCGGACATGAGGGCGCACATCACGACCGACTTGCGCGTCTTGCCAAAGCGTGCGAGGAACGAGTTGTGGAGCAGGCCACGGAACAGCCCCTCCTCGGACAGGCCGATGCCCAGGCACATGATGGCCGTGAGGATGACCTGGCCAAACCAGCCCTTCGCAAGCGAGTCGCCGTCGGAGAGGGCCGAGAAGGTCGTGAGGAACATCAGGGCGACATCGAGGAAGAGCAGCCACCAGCAGTCGCGGATCGCCTGGAAGACCTTGCGGTCATCGAGCTTGAGCCAACGCCAGCCACCAAGCGCGGCAAAGATGGCGAGCGCGATCACGGCGGAGGAGACCTCGTAGGCGGTCTCCATGGCGAGCAGCTCGTCGGAGACGAAGTATGCGATGGCGACGGCCAGGTCCTGCCCCACCACGGCGACCCAGAAGAGGATGAAGCCGAGGGCGAGCTTTCCCCAGCTGCCCTTGAACCCGATGGGAGCCGGGGCCTGGGGCATGTAGGCGTACCGCTGGGGTTGCGGCACGGGCTGCTGATACGCAGCGCCTTGCGGGGCCTGCTGGTATTGGTAGGTACCCTGTGGAACAGGGGTCTGGTTGTTGTCCATGTGTCTCCTCATGGCGCCGCCGCGCCGTCTTTGAAGCGTACTTGATACATTATGCCCAAGTCTGGACGCAAGGGGGACGAGACGCACAAGATATGGTGATGGAAGAGGCGCCATGCATCCTCTTTCATCCTATTAGGCTGGTATAATCTGACCGTCTCGTCGACACCGTCCTTGAAGGGATGAAGCCATGTCCGCCCTCTCCCACGCCATCACCGACGGCATCCTGACCATCGAACTCCCCGATCGCCTCGACACGACCAACGCCCCCGACGTCGAGGCGAGCATCGAGGCCATCTGCAAAGGTGCCAGCAACCCGCCCGTCGTGCTCGACTGCGAGCAGCTCACGTACGTCTCCAGCACGGGCCTGCGCGTCATCCTGCGCCTTGGCAAGCGCGTCGGGGAGGTCCGCATCGTCAACGTCGCCCCGGCCGTCTACGAGGTGTTCGAGATGACCGGCTTCACCGAGCTCTTCGAGGTCACCAAGGCGTTCCGTCGCATCTCGGTGGATGGCTGCCCCGTCATCGGCGAGGGGGCCAACGGCGTGGTGTACCGCATCGACCCCGACACCATCTGCAAGGTCTACCGCAACCCCGACGCGCTGGACGAGATCAACCGCGAGCGCGAGCTGGCACGCACGGCGTTCGTCTCGGGCATCCCAACGGCCATCCCCTACGACGTGGTTCGCGTCGGTGACGGCTACGGCTCGGTCTTCGAGCTGCTCGACGCCGACTCCGTTGCGTCGCTGCTCTCCTCGGGCACGTGGACCGTCGAGCACGTGGCCGACGAGTGCGTGAGGCTGCTCAAGCAGATCGCCCAGACCGAGGTCGACCCCAACGTCATGCCCTCCATCAAGGACGAGGCCCTTGGCTGGATCGACGTGCTCGCCACCCGGCTGACCGCCGAGCAGACCGAGCGCCTCCGCGAGCTCTTCCTCGCGGTTCCCGACATCACGCGCATGATCCATGGCGACTTCCACATCAAGAACATCATGGTGCAGAACGGCGAGCTCCTGCTCATCGACATGGACACGCTCTCCCATGGCAACCCGGTGTTCGACCTCGCCTCCACCTACAACGCCTACCAGGGCTTCAGCCTCGTCGACCACGGGACCGTCGAGCGCTTCATGGGCATACCGTACGAGACCGCCTCGCGCCTGTGGAATCTCATCCTCCGCGGCTACTTCGAGGGATGCAGCGAGGAGGAGGTCCGTGCCGCCGAGGACAAGATCCGCCTGGTGAGCTCCGTGCGCCTCATGCGTCGGCCGATCCAGCGCGGCGAGCTCGACCAGCCCGGCGCCCTCGAGTTCGTCGAGGCGCATCAGGCCGTCATCGGAGAGCTGCTCCCGCGCGTGGAGAGCCTCGCCATCTAGCGACGCGAAGCCAGGCCCCCAGCGGCCCACATTACGATTCCATGTTGACGCGCCCCTCGCGCGCGCGCCTCACGTTGTGAGCGCTACCATGTGTTGGTCACGTTTTGCGGACGCCCGTCCGCCCGAGCGAAAGGAACCGTCATGCGCAAGGATCTCGGAATCAAGCCCTATGTCTTCCCCATGCCCGTCCTCATGATCGCCACCTATGGCGAGGATGACGTCGTCGACGTCATGAACATGGCCTGGGGCGGCGTCTGCGACACCGACAAGGTCGCCCTCAACATCACCGAGAGCCACAAGACCGCCAAGAACATCAAGGCCCGCGGCGCCTTCACGCTCTCCATCGCCGACCTCGACCACATCGTCGAGGCCGACTTCTTCGGCACCGCCTCCGGCAACAAGTACGCCGACAAGTTCGAGCGCTCCGGCCTCACCGCCACACGCTCCGAGCTGGTCGACGCCCCGATCATCGAGGAGTTCCCCGTCACGCTGGAGTGCGAGGTCCTCGAGCTGCACCGCTGCGAGTGGGGCTTCCGCGTCGTCGGCAAGATCAAGAACGTCTCCGCCCACGAGGAGGTCCTCGACGAGGAGGGCAAGGTCGATCCCTCCAAGCTCAACGCCCTCGTCTTCGACCAGTTCCAGAGCGGCTACTACGTCGTGGGCGAGAAGGTCGGCCAGGCCTGGAACGTCGGCCGCAGCCTGCTGTAATCGCAGAGGGGGCTCCTTGCGCCGGGGAGCCCCCTTCTGTCCCTTTGGCAGAGGAGAGGGGTTCGTATGCTCAGGATCGGCATCCTCACAAGCGGCGGCGACTGCCAGGCGCTCAACGCGACCATGCGCGGCATCGTCAAGACCGTGATCAACAACGCCACCGAATCGGTCGAGATCCTCGGCTTCCTCAACGGCTACCAGGGCCTCATCTGGGGCAACTACAAGAAGCTGGGATGGAAGAGCCTCTCGGGCATCCTCACGCGCGGCGGCACCATCCTGGGCACCTCGCGCACGCCCTTCAAGGAACTCGACGTGCCCCTCGAGGACGGGACCAACAAGGTCGAGCGCATGAAGGCGACCTACAAGGACCTCGAGCTCGACTGCCTCGTGGTGCTGGGCGGCAACGGGTCCACCAAGACGGCCAACCGCCTTGCCCAGGAGGGCCTCAACGTCATCACCCTCCCCAAGACCATCGACAACGACACCTGGGGCACCGACCTCACCTTTGGCTTCCACTCGGCGCTCGAGATCGCCACCAAGTGCATCGACGACATCCACACCACCGCCAGCAGCCATGGCCGTGTCTTCGTGATCGAGATCATGGGCCACAAGGTGGGCTGGATCCCGCTGTATGCAGGCGTCGCGGGCGGTGCCGACGTCATCCTCATCCCCGAGATCCCCTACGACCTGGACGAGGTCTGCGACGCGGTGAACAAGCGCATCGCGGGCAAGAGCGGCTTTGCCATCGTCGTCGTGGCCGAGGGTGCCATCTCCAAGGAGGACGCCGCGCTGCCCAAGAAGGAGTACCGCGCCAAGGTCGCCGAGCGCACCACGCCCTCCGTGGCCTATGAGCTCGCCAAGGACATCGAGAGCAGGACGGGCGCCGAGACGCGCGTCGCCGTGCCCGGCCACACCCAGCGCGGTGGTGCCCCCTGCCCCTTCGACCGCGTGTTCGCCACGCAGGTGGGCGTCGAGGCCGGCAAGGCCATCCTCGAAGGTGCGTATGGCTTCATGATCGCCGACCAGGGTCGCCGGATCGTGCGTATCCCGCTCGCTGACGTCGCGGGCAAGCTCAAGTACGTCGACCCGCAGTCCCAGCTCGTCCAGGAGGCCAAGGCCCTGGGCATCTCCTTCGGCGACTAGGGATTTGCTTCATCAGGCGTTTGTTGCCCAAAGGACCGAAACCCAGCCTCACACGGGCTGGGTTTCGGTCCTTTGGGCAACAAGTCCCTCTGACAGGGCGGGCGCGACGGCCGTTTGGCAAGGCTCTGTGTCACCTGCTCGCACAGTTACCGATTGTCTCGCGCTCCTGTGTCACCTGCTCGCACAGTGGAAACGTTTCCGAACCCATTTTGGTGTTGGAAACGTTTCCACTGTCTTCGCAGGTCGCACAATGGCATCGAGCGCCCGGAGACGGAACGGGAACCTATCCCTCGAAGGGGAAGGTGTAGTCCAGGCCAAGCTCGTCGCGCAGGCCGATAAGCTCCTTCTGGATGGCCTCGCCTACGGGAACGCCCTTGTCCTTGCGCTCCTGCCAGGCATCCCACTCCTTCTCGCCCGCGGTGTAGATGCGCTCGGCGCCAGGGGCCTTCTCGCTCGCGCGAAGCTCGCGCAGGATGCCGCCGGTCGTCTTCTTGAACGTGTCGAGGCCCATGAAGAACTCGGGATTGATGACGAAGAAGAAGTGCCCCAGCCGGAACATCTTGTTGGAGCCGTCGGGGTTCTTCCCGGTCAGCTCCTTCATGTACGGGCCGCCTGCAAGCGCGGCGGAGAGGATCTCGACGATGGTCGTGAAGCCGTAGCCCTTGTAGCCGCCGGTCTCCTCGCCCAGGCCGCCAATGG
>CAMPCT010000046.1 GCA_946647055.1 uncultured Atopobium sp.
TCCGAGCTCAAGACCGCCGTCAAGCGCGTCCGCGCCGCCGTCGAGGCCCAGGACGTCGAGCTCGCCCAGAAGGAGGCCTCCAAGGCCGGCAAGCTCCTCGACAAGGCCGCCAGCAAGGGCATCATCCACAAGAACCAGGCTGCCAAGCGCAAGAGCGGCGTCGCCAAGCTCGCCAACAAGGCCGCCGAGGTCGAGGCCGAGTAGCCACATCGGCACACAGAACGCACAAATTTGGGGACCCATCGCGGGTCCCCTTTTGTATTTGACGCATGTCGTCCCGAGGGACGATTGGGGCGACTCGGGGTAGCCTGGCCCCTACGTCAGCGCCACGTCCCCGCACCAACCCCAGCGCGGGGTCACCGTACCGCCGTAGTAGTTGATCCACTCGTCGCAGTCGATGGTGCGCACACGGCCGATGTTGTCCATCACGATGCCATCGCCAACATAGATGCCCACGTGCCCGTAGATGCGACCGAGCGTGGTGTGCGGATGGGACGAGACGGCGATGATCATGCCAACCTGCAGCTCGTCCTTGTCGGAGCTGTAGCACCAGCGGGCATACATGTCGCAGGCATTGCCCCCGTAGTAGCGGAAGCCAGCGTTGTCGAACACCTGCGAGACCCACATGGCACAGAGCCCGTAACCCGGCGAGGGCGTGGCATAGCAGGCGTTCACCACGGCACGCTGCGCCGCCTCGGAGGACTGGTAGTCCTGGCCCCCTCCCACGTCGATGAGCGCTGCTGCGGCCGCCACGCGGGCACGTTCCTGCTTGGCACGCTCCTCCGCAGCCACGAGCAGCTCGGCCTCATGGCGCTCCATGAGCTTCCGCACGTCCTCGTCAAGGCTCGCGAGGAGCTGGGCGACCTCGTCCTGCTTGGCCGTCATCTCGGAGAGCTGGGCCTCCTGGTCTGCCTTGAGCGCCTCGTAGGAGGCCTGGACCTCCTCGAGGGCGGCCTTCTCCTCCTCGAGGGCGGCCTTCTGCTCCTCGAGCTCCTCACGCTCGGCCTCGAGCTCCTCGCGAATCGTGCGGACGTCCTCGATCATCTGGGCGTCGGACTCGCTGATCTTGTCGAGGTAGTAGACGTTCGAGATGAACTCCTCGAACGACGAGGAGGCGAGCAGCAGCTCGATGAGACCGGCATTGCCCGTCTTGTAGGCACTGGCGATGCGCTTGGAGAGGATGTCCTGCTTCTCCTCGAGCTCCGCCTGCTTGGCGTCGACCTCGGCCTGCTTGGCGTCGACCTCGGCCTGCTTGGCGTCAATCTCGGCCTGCTTGGCCGCAATCTTCTTGCGGGTCTCCTCGATCTTCTTGAGGGTGTCGTCATGCGCACGGCTGAGATCCTCGAACTCGACGGCAAGCTCCTCGAGGCGCGCCTGGGTCTCGTCGTACTTGCGCTGTGCCTCGGCTATCTCCTCCTCGGTCTGCTTGACCTTTGCCTCTGCGTCAGCGAGGTCATCGGCACGGGCGATGCGCGGGATGCCAAGACAGGAGAGTCCCAGCCCCGCAAAGACGGAGAGGGCCGCGCGACGCGACAGGGGTCGCTCGATGATGGGAGGACGCTTGTCCCCGCAAGGGTCTGTGGTCATCTTCACTCCAACGTGCCGTGTGTCATCTGCGATTCAGGAGCCTGTATATGGTAGCACTCCCCCGACGGCGCGAAAAGTCCGCCTAACGCGCCCCGCACAGGCGTGCCACATAGGTCACGAACGCAGCGTCGCTGTCACCCGTGCCCTTGAGCTGGCGCTCGAGCGCGGCGGCATCGACGATTGCCTGCTCGAGCTCGCCCTCGGCAAAGCCGCGCGACCAGCGAAGGTGGTTCTTCACCTGCCAGTCCTGCTTCCCCAGGCTCCTCGCAAGCTCGCGACCCTCGCCCCGGGCATCGAGCGAGCGAGCGCACACGAGCTCGCGGACGCGGCCGAGAAGAAGCGACAGCAGGGCGACCTGCGACGGGTTCGCCATGGTCTGGTAGAGCGCAAGGGCACGGCGGGCGTCACGGGCGCACACCGCATCCAGGAACTCCCAGGGCTTGACCTCGGCCGTGCGGACGACGTGCTCCTCGACATCCGCCAACGTGATCTCGGGCCGCTCCCCCACGATCTGCGCCAAGGTCCTGACCTGGGCGTCGAGCATGACCGTGGACTCGCCCACACGACCCACCAATTCCTTGGCGGCCGCCTCCGACATCTGCTTCCCGTAGCTTCTGATGCTCAGCTTGCTCACGTAGGCGGGCAGCTCCCACGCCTTCTTTGCAGCGCACTCGACGACAGCCGTCTTTCCCTGCTTGGCGACGGCCTTGTACAGCCGGGTGGTCTTGGCGAGGGACTCGGCCTCGAGGCAGAGCACGCTCGAGGGGTTGGGGTCCGCAAGGTAGGTGATGAGCGCCTCCGAGACGACCTTGGGCAGCTTGCCCGCATCGTGGACGATGACCAGGCGCGGCCCGGGTCCAAAGGGCATGGTCTGCAGCGACGAGACGAGCGCCATGGGATCCATGTCGGCCGAGGCGGTCATCTCGTCGAGGTTGAAGTCGGCAAGGCCGTCGTCGACATGGCGCTTGATGCGCGAGACGGCCGTCTGGCGCATGAGCTCGTCGTTGCCGACGATGAGATGGGCGCGCAGGAGCTGTGGCGTGCTCTGAGCCATGGTCACACCTCCCAGGGGGACGTCGTGCGGCATGAGAGAGCCAACCCAACGAGGCGTCGGAGGTATCCCTTGGCTACCATGGTCCCGGTCATTGCGCTTCCCTTCGTCTGAGGCACATCCCATCATAGAGACTAACGTGGTCGTATCAAATACCCTCTCGAAACCAATGGAAATCGCCCGCCCCTCTGGCACCTGACCCTTGGCCCCGACACACCCGGTCTCACCTCGACGTCACCTACGTCCTTGGTGCACAGGAAGAGCGAGCCCGACGCCTCGAGCACTGACACGCAGGCAGGGTCGGGATGACCGTACGAGTTGCCCTCCGCCGCGCTCGCGACAGCGACCTCCGCGTCAATCGCCGTCGCGTCATCCCCGTAGATGGAGACCTCCGACCCATGGTGCCCCACCTTGAGCAGGTCGACGTCACCCACGTCACCTCCTGCGACGACGGCCCTCGTCTCCTCGCGTTCGGCATCACCGGTAAGCAGCGCCACAAGCCCCTCCCGGCCAAAGGACCCCTCGACCACCAGCTCGACGGAATGGGCGTTCTCGCTCCCGTCCACGACCTCGCGCGGCCACACGACACGGGCATGGAAGCGTCCCACGTCAATCGCGTCCCCATAGGAGAGCTCCGTCACGTCCGCCATGCCAAGGTCGCGCATGCAATCCGAGAGGACGCGACGTGCCCCCGAGGCCACCCCCTCCGCAACCATCAGCTCGTCGACGCCCACCACGCCCACCAGGCTCGAGAGCCCGGCGTAATGGTCGTCGTGCAGATGCGTCACAAGCACGGCGTCGAGGTGCGACACGTGGTTGCGGAAGAGCGCCCGGGCGAGCGGGCCCTCGGGACCAGCGTCGACAAGCAGGGTGTGAGGACCATCCTGGACCAGGATCGCGTCCCCCTGCCCCACGTCGAGGATGACGATGCGCGGTGGCGCAAGATAGACCCACCACAGATGCCAGGCGGCGAGCGGCACCACAAGGGCGAGGGAGACGCGCCACACGATGCCGGGAGACACCTTGGGCCAGATCACCAGCACCGCGAGCAGGGCCATGACGACCATTGCGGAGAGGAGGGCGGGACGCTCGACGGGGACGCAGGCGACAGGGAGCCTCCCCAGACTCCGCGCACAGGCAAGGAGCGCCACGCAGGGCATGTCGGCGACACGCAGGGCGAGCCCACCCACCACGGGGAGGCCTACGACGGCAACAGCAGTTAGCCCAAGCCACATGCAGGCGACGAAGAGCGGCCCCGCAAGGAGACAGGCGATGGGACCGATGACGGAGAGGGTGCCGAAGGTGCCGGCAACGAAGGGAAGCGACGAGGCCTGGGCGACGATGGAAGCGGCCAAGGTCAGGCGGAGCGCGTCATAACCCCGGTCCAAGAGGCGCCTGGCGCGCAGCCCGATTCCGCGGACGCTCGGGTGCGGCAGCAGGGATTCGAGCGCATACCCCGCATAGCCCCCAAGGGCACAGAGGCCGCACACGCAGGAAACCGAGAGGACAAAGCCCAGCTCGCCCGCCGTCCCCGGCTGGAGAAGGCAGAGCATGACACCCGTGACCCCCACGGCAGAGAGGGCGTGACCGCGCCTTCCCGCAAGCACGGCACCGCCCGCCACGGCAGACATGAGCCAGGCGCGCACGGCCGAGGCAGGCACACCACAGAGCAGGACATATGCCCACCCAAGGCCCGTGACCGAGGCGATGCGCACCCACGGCGCCGCCTTTGCCCGCTCGAGCAACTCTGACAGGACGGCACATACGATGGCGATGTGCGTCCCCGAGACCGCCACCAGGTGGGCGAGACCGGCGCGGGAGAAGTCATCGTCGAGCCCGCGCTCGCGCAGCTCGCTCCTCCTGCCAAGGACGATGCCAGCGAGGAGCGCCCTGGCATCGGACGAGGCAGGGGCCACCCGGTCGACCAGGGCTTTACGCAGGGCAAGGATCGGACGCAGGGGCCAGGACGCAGGCCCGACCGACAGCACGCGCACCGCACGCACGCTCCCGCAGATGCCACGTGCCCGGCAGGACCTCCCCCACTCGTCGTCCCCCGCCTCGGCAAATCGCCCGACACAGCGCAGCGTCTGGCCGCGCCCGACGTCATCGTCGCAGGTCAGGGTGACACGCCCCAGACGGTGTCCGTCCAGGACGGCATCCGCCACATAGGAGTAGGACCACTCCCCCGGCGACGGGTCGTCGCGGATGACAAGCTCCCAACGCGAGACTGGCGTCGTGGAAAAGGCGTCTGAGCAGGCCTTCATTTGTGCGGAGGCCGCCGATGCCACACAGCATGCGACAAGGGAGCAGCAGACGCACGCAAGGAGCGTCAAGCGGGCAGCCTCCCATAGGTCGCCTCGGGAGGTCTTCCAACCCTCACGCGCCGCATGCAACACGGCCGAGAGGGCCGTCATTGCCAGACAGGTCGCGAGGGTCACCACCGCGACATGGAAGAGGGACCTCCCCTCCATGACCTGACGCTCGCAGACGACGGTAGCCACCAGGCAGAACAAGGCGACCGGAAGGTGCGGCCGTGGCGGGCACTCGACGTCACGCGACACGGATCTGGTCCTTGATGCGCTCGTACTTCCTCTCGCCGATGCCGCTCACCCGCATGATGTCCTCGGGACTTGCAAAGGGACCCATGCGCTCGCGGTCCTCCACGATGGCAGCCGCGGTCGCCTCGCCAATGCCGGGAAGGACCGTGAGCTCCTCCACCGTCGCCGTGTTGATGTTGACGACGGGGTCCTGGGAGGACGCCACCGGGTTGACGGAACCCGTGATGACGGGGGATGTCTCCTCCCCCTCCGCAGGTATGTGCACCTTCTCGCCGTCGAGCACACGTGCCGCAAGGTTGACCGACGAGAGGTCGGCACCTTCCGAGAGGCCCCCGGCAGCATCCACGACGTCTCCCACCCGCACGTCCTCGCCGGGAAGCTCGTAGACGCCGGGGCTCGCCACAGAGCCGTCGACGTGGACGATGACGAGCGCCTCGTCCTGTTCGACGATCTCGTCCCCGACCTCGACCGCCTCCTGGGACATGGTGTCCGTGGCGCCCTGCTCGACCGTCATGTCGTCGGAACGCACGACCTCGACGCCGCCTTCCGTGACGAGCGCATGCGCGCCAGCCCCCACGGCACAAGACACGGCCGCACCCACGAGGGCCACCCACAGGGAAACGCCCCGATCTGACCTCGAACGCGCAACCTGAGCCATGCGACCACCCCCCATCAACATGGTGGAGGATTCGGTCGTCCTCGGGGCCGCGTTTGCCGACTCTTCCAAAGTGATATGACCAGATTCAAGCAGGAATCTGCAAAAGGCAAATGCCGCGCAGCTAGCTTGGTTTGCACGCCCATGCACAACGAGGGCCCGCCTCATGGAGACGCCGTGAAGCCCCAGTTGGGGCAGACGGGCATCTGTCATCTGAGGGACGAGGCGGCACACGCCGCCCCGTCACGCAAGCCTATCGAAGGACGGCGGGACCAAGCTCGTGATGGTAGGTGCGCATGGTCTTGGGCGCGCGATACGAGGGGCACCCCTCGAAGTCGATGTACTCGACGTTCTCGACCAGCCGCTCGACCATGGCGTCATGGTCGAAGAGGTCCCATGCGGCATGCACGTCGTCAAGGCGGGCGTGCGTCTCGGGACGACGCGGCATGAAGAGGGTGCAGCAGTCGGGCGCGGTCTGGCAGCAGATGTCGAAGGTGCCCAGCTGATGGGCCCGCGCGATGATCTCCTGCTTGTCGGAGCCGATGAGCGGCCTGAAGATGGGCAGCTCGACGCACTCGTTGACCGCGGCGATGTTCTCGAGGGTCTGCGAGGCGACCTGCCCCAGCGACTCGCCGGTGACGATGGCCTTGGCACCCTCGATCTTGGCGATGCGCTCTGCGACCGAGAACATCATGCGACGGTACATGATCACGCGGAGCGACTGGGGCGTCGCGAGCGCGATCTCGCGCTGGCACTCGCCAAAGGGGACCACGTACATGCGTCCGACGATGCCCGCCGGGCGCAGCTGCTCGATGATGTCGCGGCAGAGCCACTCGCTCTCGTCGGTGGTGATGGGACGCCCCGAGAAGTGCACCGGCACGCAGACGGCACCACGGCGGCCGAGCATCCAGGTGGCCACGGGCGAGTCGAAGCCGCTCGAGAGCAGCGTCACGACCTTGCCGGCAGACCCCACGGGCAGGCCGCCCACGCCAATGGTGGACGAGGCGTCCGCGTACACGTAGACGTCACCCTGGACCACATAGACGTAGACGATGACGTCGGGGCCGTGCATCTCGACGCGCTTGTCGGGGAAGGCGTCGCACAGGGCGGCGCCGGCGATGCGGTTGATGTCGAGGGTGTGCAGCTCGTAGTCGGTGGCCGACTTGCGGGCATGGACCTTGAAGGACTCGAAGCTGCGGACGCGGGAGAGGGCCTCGACAGCCGCGTCGCACCACTCCTGCTCCACGCGGTTGCAGCGATAAGCGAGCGAGACGCGCGCGACGCCGGGCACCTGTGCGATGAGGGCCGCCGCAGGCTCGATGGCGGAGTCGTCGAGCAGCGTGACAAGAACATGCCCCGAGATCCGCCCGATGCGTGCGACGGGCAGACCACGGAGCGTTCTGTCGAGATTTGCCACGAGACGGTTCTCGAAGGTGGAACGGTTCTTCCCCTTCAGGCCGATCTCGTGATAGTGGACAAGGATTACTCGCTGGGACATGGGACTAGATGATGAACTTGTTGGAGCCCTTGATGTCCTCGTCGAACTCGTCCTTGACGAAGCTCAGCGTCCCCTCGTCGATCTCGTCCATCGCGATGGAGACCGGGTCCTTGCCCGAGACGACGGTGGTGATGTCGTCGAAGTCCTGGATGGCGGTGACGCGGAGGTGCTGGCCACGCAGCATGTTGTTGATGTCGCAGGCGCGCTTCGAGGCGATGGAGCACAGCAGGAAGGGGTTGTGCTCGGTCTTCTCGAGCAGGTCGTTGATTTCGGGCTTGGTGACAGACATCCTGTTTGACCTTCAATCAGTCTCGTAGTGGTCGAGCATGGCGAGGAAGTCACCCACCGCCACGTCGAGGTCATCGTTCACGATGCGGACGTCGTACTCGTCCGCCAGTTCGAGCTCGCGACGGGCGTTTGCCAGCCGCAGGGCAAGCGATTCCTCGTCCTCCGTACCGCGGCTGCGCAGCCGCCGCTCGAGCGCCTCGATCGAGGGTGGCTCCACAAAGACGAGGACCGCCTCTGGGTAGGCAGCACGCACGTTGAGTGCCCCCTGGACGTCGATCTCGAGCACCAGGGACTGCCCGGACTCGATGCGCGAGGTCACCTCGCGCCTGAGGGTGCCGTAGCGATGCCCGTGGACGTTCGCCCATTCGAGGAAGTTGCCGCTCGCAAGCTCGCGGTCGAACTCTTCGTCCGTGAGGAAGTGGTAGGCGACCCCATCTACCTCACCGGGACGAGGCTTGCGCGTAGTCGCAGAAACCGTCAGGCCGAGGTCGGGTCGAACCTCCCTCACACGAGAGAGGACCGTTCCCTTCCCCACACCTGACGGTCCAGAGACGACGAAGAGTCTCGGAGTAGCGGGCACTACTTGGCGAGGGTCTCGAGGAGCTCCTCGCGCTGACGGCCGCCGAGGCCCTTGACGCGACGAGTGGAGGAAATGCCAAGCTCATTCATGACCTTGGCGGCCTTGGCCTTGCCATAGCCGGGAAGGGACTCGATGAGGGCGGACACCTTCAGGCGCTGGGCGATGGGATCGTCGGAGTCGAGGACCTCCTTGAGGGAGACCTTGCCAGACTTGATGCTCTCGCGAAGCTCGGCGCGCGCGTGACGGGCCGCGGCGGCCTTCTCGAGGGCTGCCTTGCGCTGCTCGTCGGTAAGTTGCGGAAGAGCCATTGTTTCCTCCAAACATAGGAATTGCGGTCAAACTCAGTCGTACATGGCATTCATGCACTTGCAAGTGTCAATAATGGCAATCGCGGAAACGTTTTGCAAGCATATTCAGGGCAAACCTCGAGCAAGTCGCAGTCATGCCACATCATTTTCACAGCCTGGGGGCTTGACAATCGCAAAATATGAGGTAGAGCATGCCAAATGCCTTCCCAGACCGACAAAAATGGCAGGTTGTGCGGTGCCTAAGCGGAGCAGATGATCATTGTTCGCACAGCTCGGCGACAATCGCCTCGAAGGCGGCTACCGGGTCTTCGGCACCCGTGATGGGACGGCCGATGACGAGCTTCGAGGCACCCGCCTGGATTGCCGCGGAAGGGGTCGCGATGCGCTTCTGGTCACCGACGGCAGATCCCGCCGGACGAACGCCCGGCGTGACGATGAGGGCCTCGGGACCTAGGAGGGCGCGCATCTGGGCAGCCTCCTGAGGCGAGCAGACGATGCCGTCGGACCCCGCACCAACCGCGAGGGAGGCAAGGCGGGCAACCTCCTCCTCGATGGGAGGGGTGACGCCAATCGAGGCGAGCGCGTCGGCGTCCATGCTGGTGAGGACCGAGATCGCCACGAGCTTGCAGCGCTCGGTGCCCGCGATCTGGGAGGCCTCCTCCACGCCGGAGCGACCCTCGGCGACCATGGCGGCACCCCCCAGCCCATGGATGGAGAGGATGTCGGCGCCACTGAGCGCGGCGGAGCGCGCTGCCCCGTGAATCTGGAAGGGTATGTCATGGAGCTTAAGGTCGAGGAAGACGCGCATCCCCCTGTCGCGCATCTCCTCGACGATCGCAGGCCCATAGCGATAGAAGAGCGTCATGCCCACCTTGACCCACACGGCATGACCGGACAGGCGGTCGGCCAGGTCGAGGGCGGTCTCACGGTCGCAGTCAAGGGCGACGATAACGGCGTCGCGGGCCTGTGCGTCGCTTAGCATTCGAAGGCTCCAATCAGCTCGTTGATGTCGGAGACGCCCTGGTCCAGGGCCCAGGACTCGAGCTCCTCGAGGATGTGCGGGGCGGCCAGGGGATCCGAGAAGCTCGCCGTGCCCACGGAGACGGCCGTCGCACCGGCAAGGATCATCTCGGCAGCGTCCTCGCCGCTCGTGATGCCGCCAATGCCGCAGATGGGAATCGACACGGCCTTCGCGCACTCCCAGACCATGCGAACCGCGATGGCGTGGATGGCGGGACCGGACACACCCGCCGTGGGACGCGCCAGACGGCTCCTGCGCGTGCGCACGTCGATGGCCATGCCGGGGATGGTGTTGATGAGCGAGAGGGCGTCGGCACCTGCCGACTCGAGGGCGCGACCGATCTCGGCCACGTCGTGCGGCGCCATCTTCACCACGATGGGCCTTTTGGTGAGCGGGCGCACGGCGGCCATGACCTCGGCGGCACCTTCGGGGGTCGCCCCCATGGCCGCGCCGCCCTTGGCGATGTTGGGGCAGCTGATGTTGAGCTCGAACCCGCTGGCAAAGGGCGCCAGCTCCTCGAAGAGCTCGAACGCGCGGACGTACTCCCCGACCGAGTGTCCCGCCACCTGGCAGATGACCTGGCATCCCTTCTCGCGCACCTGGGTGAGGTACTCCCCATAGCGCTCGACGAAGCCCGGCACACCCGGGTTCATGAGGCCGACCGAGTTCATGATGGCAGACCCCGGAAGCTCGGCAAGACGCGGCGCGGGATTGCCGTCCCAGGGCTCCGCGGCCACGCCCTTGCAGGTGATGGCGCCCAGGGTGGCGCCCACGTCGAAGAAGCCCTCGAACTGGATGCCGTTCCCAAAGGTGCCAGATGCGGTGTTGATGGGATTGCGCATGCGGATGCCGCCCAGGTCGACGGCCATACTCACGGTGCTCACCATGCCACCTCCTCGGCATCGAAGACCGGGCCGTCCTGGCAGCACAGGGCATAGCCCCCTGCGACCAGGCCGACGTTGCAGCAGCTGCAGGCACCAAAGCCGCAGCCCATCATGCGCTCGAGCGAGGCCTGGCAGGCCACGCCCGCCTTGTGGGCAAGCCGCGCGACCCCCGCCATCATGACGGTGGGGCCACAGGTGTAGACCTGGGAATAGGTGCGCCACCCAAGCAGGTCCTCCATGGCCTGGGTGGTGAAGCCCGCCCGTCCGGCGGAGCCATCGTCGGTGGTGACCACCACCTCGCCGGCGTCACCCAGAAGCGCCGTCAGGTCTCCCACGGCGTCCCACACGACCATCTCACCGGTCCTCGAGCCCACGATGACGTCCATCTCGACGCCAGCGCCGGCCAACATGCGTGCGGCCGCGGCGACTGGCGGCAGGCCTATGCCCCCCGCCACGAGCAGGGCACGTCCGGACTCCCCTGGCAGCGACCACCCGTTGCCGCAGGGACCGACGAGGGTCGAGGAGTCCCCCGGCTGCATGTGCGCGAGGCGCTCCGTGCCCTCCCCCACCACGGCATAGAGCAGCTCGACCGTGCCCTCGTCCGCGTCGGCACGCGAGAACGAGAGGGGGATGCGCAGGATGTGCGAGCCATCCCCGGGCACCGAGAGCTCCATGAACTGGCCGGGTTGGATGTCAAGGGAGACGCCCGATCGGATGACGAGCCGCCAGATGCCCGCGGCCACCTCCTCGTTGCCCTCCACGACGAAGTCATACAGCGTGGGTTGCATCATAGGCTCCCCTTCGGTCTTTCGCTCGTCACATCCTGTCCCTGCTCAGTCCTCGCCGCACAGAACGCGGCTGCGGAGGTCGCAGGAGACAGGATGTGACGAGCAACACACAACGACACAAACAAACAAACTAGGTACCAGCGCATTTCCCGACGCCCCCATCCGCCGGCAAGCGCAGCTCCCGACAGGGGGACGAGGGAGATACCAAAGGCGGGCGACCTTGTCGTAGGCAACGTTCTCGGAACGCCCTTTGCTCCGAGGGGAGCCGAGACAAGGCCGCCCGCCCTTAGAGGTTACCTAGACGAGCTCGCAGTCGGCGAGGGTACGCTTGCCGGCGCACAGGACGTCGGTGGCGCAGCCCTGGAGCGAGGCGCCGAGGAACGCGGAGTTCTTCGACTTGCCCTTGAAATAGCCCTCGGTGACCTCGACGGCGACGGTGGGGTCGATGAGGGTGAGGTCCGCGACGGAGCCTGCCTCGACCTTGACGGGAGCGAGGCGCAGGACCTTGCGCGGGTTCACGGCCATGACCTCGACCAGACGCGACCAGCCCATCTCGCCCGTGGAGACCATCTTGGTGAGCATGAGGGGCAGCGAGGTCTCGAGGCCGATGGTGCCAAAGAAGGCGATCTCCCACTCGCAGTCCTTCTCGTGGCGGGCGTGCGGGGCGTGGTCGGTCACGACGCAGTCGATGGAGCCGTCGATGATGCCGGCGCGCAGGGCGGCGGCGTCGGACTCCTTGCGCAGGGGCGGGTTCATCTTGAGGTTGGTGTTGTAGGCGTCCGTGATGTCCTCATCGCACAGGAACAGGTGGTGCGGCGTGACCTCGCAGGTGACGGGCAGGCCCTCGGCCTTGGCGGCCTTGACCATCTCGAGGCCCTTGGCCGTGGAGATGTGGCAGATGTGCAGGGCGCAGCCGGTGATGCGGCAGAGCTCGATGTCACGCCAGATCTCAATCTCTTCGCCAAGCGCCGGCCAGCCGAACATGCCCAGGCGCGTAGCTGCACGGCCAGAGTTGATGACGCCGTTCTTGGTGAGGCTCTCGTCCTCGCAGTGCGCGCACACCACGCGGTCGAACTGGCTCACGTAGGCCATGCAGGTCTTCATCATGCCGGCGCTCTGGACGCCGTGGCCGTCGTCGGAGAAGGCGGAGGCGCCTTCCATGACCATGTCGCCAATCTCGGCCAGGGCCTCGCCGTTCTCGCCGCGCGTGAGTGCGCCCATGGGACGGACGTGCACGTAGCCGGCAGCGTCACCGCGCTCGATCTGGTAGCGGATCTCGGCGCCGGTGTCGGTGACGGGGTCGGTGTTGGGCATGGTGGCCACGTCGGTGAAGCCGCCGTGGGCCGCGGCGCGCGAGCCGG
>CAMPCT010000047.1 GCA_946647055.1 uncultured Atopobium sp.
GCCGCCGGACTCGCTGCCGCCGCAGGCAGCAAGGCTGGCAAGGATGCCCGCGAGGCCTCCGGCCTCGAGGAAGCGACGACGAGACAGGGTGATAGAGGTGTCCATGAGGGGTCTCCCTTCGATAGCTACAGTATTCATGTAGTTTAGCCGATTAAAGTGTTCACATTGTTACGCACGCATAAAAGATGGTTGCCCATGCATGGAGCATGGGCAACCAAGAAACAATCTCGCGAGGCGACTACGCCTTGACGGCGTCGTTGAGCCAGAAGCGGCCATCGTTGGTCACGATGACGCCTTCCAGGGCCTTCTTGCTCGCGCATGCGTAGTGGTCATAGAAGAGTGCCACGTCCTTGTACTTCGTTGCCATGAGCTCTTGGGCTGTGACATAGGCTGCGGTGCGCTCTTCGGTATCGACAATGACGCGGGCTACCTCGAGGGCCTTCGTGACCTCCGGGTCATCCCACGGGAGGCCGCCTACCGGCGTGAGAACGCTGTAGAGAATGTCGGCGTCGACCCACTCGAACACGTCCCAAGCGGCCGTGTAGTCACCCGACTCCTCGAGGGTCTGGATGTAGGCGGCCTCGAACTCGCGAATCTGGGCGTCAATGCCCGCGGCTGCGAGCTGCTGTTGCAGGACGGGCGCAGACGCTGAGGCCGACGGGTGATCAAGCGGAACGAGCAGCTCGAACGAGGCAGGAACGCCATCCTTCTCGACGATGCCGTCGCCGTCAGTGTCCTCCCAGCCGCCATTGGCCAGGACATGCTTGGCGTAGTCGAGGTCGAAGGCGAGCATCCGGGACAGCCTGTCCTCCTCCTCCTGGCTGTAGCAGCTCATGGCGGGGCTTATGTAGCCAAAGAGCGGGGTCACCACGCCGTCGAGGGCATCGGTGATCTCGTCGCGGTTGATGGCGTAGGTGATTGCCTGGCGCAACGCCTCGTCGACCAAAAGGCCGTTATCGGGGTTCATGCTGATGTAGTTTGTGCCGGGCTGCATGTACTCGAAAACCGTGACCTCGGCATTGTCCTTAAGATCCGCGAGCGACGTCGCGGGAACGTTGAAGATGAGGTCTGCGTCACCGTCCTCGACCTCGGTCACGCGCGTGAAGGAGTCGGAGATGAAGCGTATCACAATGGTGTCGAAGGCCGGGGCTTCCTTGTTGGTGAGCTCGGGGTTGTTGGTGTGGAAGTACTCGTTGCGCTTGAGGGTCATCTGGCTGCCATGCTCCCAGCTGTCGACGTAGTAGGCACCGTTGGCGATGGGGGCAAGGCTGAACTCGTTGGCATCCATCCCTGCGGCGGCAGCGGCGTTGACGATGCCACCATACGAGGACACAATCGGGGCAAAGGAGTATGGAGAGGGGCTGGCAAAGTGCATGACGAAGGTGGTGTCATCGACAGCCTCGAAGCTCTCGACGTCGTCATAGTCGGACGCGAAGGGACTGGTCTCGACGTAGCGCTCGAAGGAGGCCTTGACCGCAGCGGCGTCACAGGGGTCTCCGTTGGAGAACTTGGCATCAGCGGGAATCTTGAAGGTGAAGGTGAGGCCATCCTCGCTCGCCTCGAACGACTCGGCAAAGGCGGGGTTGACCTCGGTCAGGTCGGGACTATAGGTAATGAGCGGCTCGTAGATGAGCTGGTGGGCGGCGTTCTCCCATTCGATCTGCTGGATGTCCATGCCGGTGGGCTCGTCGGCAATGGCAAGCGTCAGGGTTCCGCCGGCCGCGGCCTCGCCACCAGACTCGCCGCCGCCGGACTCGCCACCACAGGCGGCAAGGCTCGCAAGTACGCCCGTGAGGCCTCCGGCCTCGAGGAAGCGACGACGGGACATCTGGATGGACTTGCTCATGTGAAACCCCCTTCAAAGGAGCCAGTGATGCATAGAGTTTAGCCTGATAAAGTGCTTCATAGGTTTCGCGCGTATAAAAGATAGCGGCCCATGCACAAGGCACGGGCCGCTCGATACTGTGACCAAAGGCTGTCGTGTCGACCTACGAACGCTCGCAGATCTCCTTGGTGATGGCGGCGACGAACTCGTCGAGCTGGGCGGGATGGGTCTCGTTGGTGCGGTCACGGACGGAGATGAAGCCGCCCTCGGCCTCCTTCTCGCCCAGGATCAACATGTAGGGCACGCGGTCGACGCCACGGGCCTCGCGGATCTTGTAGCCGATCTTCTCGTCACGCTCGTCCACCTTGACGCGGACGCCGGCATCGCGCAGGACCTTGCCCACCTCGAGGGCGTAGGCGCGGGTCTTCTCGGAGACGGGCAGGACCTTGACCTGGCAAGGCGCGAGCCACGTGGGGAACTTGCCGGCATAGTTCTCAGTGAGCATGCCGATGAAGCGCTCGAAGGAGCCAAAGCCGGCGCGGTGGATCATGATGGGACGCTGCTTGGTGCCATCGGGCGCGGTGTACTCGAGCTCGAAGTTCTGCGGGAGCTGGAAGTCGAGCTGGATGGTGCCGCACTGCCAGGTACGGCCCAGGCAGTCCTTGAGGTGGAAGTCGATCTTGGGGCCATAGAAGGCACCGTCGCCCTCGTTGAGGATGTAGTCCTTGCCCATCTTGGCGAGCGCCTCGCGCAGGCCCTCCTCGGCGCGCTCCCAGTCCTCGTCGGAGCCCATGGAGTCCTCGGGACGGGTGGAGAGCTCGACCTTGTACTCGAAGCCAAACTGGTGGTAGTACTCGTCGAACAGGCGCGCGGTCTCGAGCACGATGTCCGAGATCTGGTCGGGGGTCACGTAGATGTGGCCGTCGTCCTGGGTGAACGCACGCACGCGGAAGAGGCCGTGCAGGGCGCCACGGAGCTCGTGACGGTGGTCGAGGCCCGCCTCGGCGAGCTTGAGCGGCAGGTCACGGTAGCTGCGCGGGCGGCTCTTGTAGATGAGGCAGGCGCCGGGGCAGTTCATGGGCTTGACGGCGTAGTCCTCCTCGTCGATCACCGTCGTGTACATGTTCTCCTTGTAGTGGTCCCAGTGGCCCGAGGTCTCCCAGAGCTTGCGGGAGAGGATCTGCGGGGTCTCGACCTCGTCGTAGTTGTACTTGGCCATCATCTCGTGCCAGTAGTCGATGAGGGCGTTCTTGAGCTTGGTGCCGTTGGGCAGCCAGAACGGGAAGCCCGGGCCCTCGTCGGCCATCATGAAGAGCTCCATCTCCTGGCCGATCTTGCGGTGGTCGCGCTTCTTGGCCTCCTCGATCATGCGCAGGTGCTCGTCAAGCTCCTCCTTGGTGGGGAAGGCAATGCCGTAGATGCGGGTGAGCATCTTGTTGTTGGAGTCGGCCTTCCAGTAGGCGCCCGAGATGGCCGTGAGCTTGAAGGCCTTGAGGGCCTTGGTGTAGGTGATGTGGGGGCCGACGCACATGTCGATGTACTCGCCCTGCTGGAAGAAGGTGATGCGGGCGTCATCTGCGAGGTCGGAGATGTGCTCGACCTTGTACTTCTCGCCACGCTCCTCCATGAGGGCGACGGCCTCGTCGCGCGGGAGCTCGAAGGTCGTGAACTTGAGGTTCTCCTTGCAAATCCTGCGCATCTCCTCCTCGATGGCGGGGAGATCGTCCTCGGAGACGTGGGCGTCGCCCAGGTCGATGTCATAGTGGAAGCCGTTCTCGGTGGCGGGGCCATAGCCAAAGTGGGCCTCGGGGTAGAGACGCTTCACGGCCTGGGCCATGATGTGGGCCGCGCTGTGGCGGATGACCTCGACCTGCTCGTCTGCGGGGCACTCGTCGATACGGCCGTCGTTGTACAGGATCTTCATGTGACTCTCCTTGTTGCTGGTTGCCGTTCAAGTGATAAAAAACGCTCGTGCCGGACGGCTCCGAGCGGCATGTGGCGCTTGTCGAACGGCCAGTGGCCGAGACGAAGGGACAAGCGCCTATAGAGTCGGAGTTCGCCGGTTGGGCATGTGCTCCATTCCTTTCCTCAGTCCATAACCTTTTCTTTTTACCACATATCAGGGCATGAGACGAGCAGCAGGAAGCGGTCACCCAAACTACAGGTGACCGCCCCCTTGCAAGGCCCACGGTGGAAAGGAGAGACAAAGCCACCGTGGAAGTCATGTCAGCCCCAAGAGGGGCAGGAGGGAACGCCTTGAGAAGGCACTAGTCCAGCGAGGCGAGCGCCTGCTCGAGGTCGGCGATGAGGTCGGCCTCGTCCTCCAGTCCCACCGAGAAGCGAATGAGGCCGTCGGAGATGCCCATGCGCTCACGCTCTGCCGGCGGAACGTTGCGGTGCGTCATCGTGGTGGGATGCTCCACCAGCGACGACGGGTCACCGAGGCTCACCGCGATGTGCGGTATGCGCAGCGCCTCGACCACGCGGATGCCAGCCTCCTTGGCCGTCAGCCCGTTGATGCCATCCTTCATCTCGAAGGACAGGATGCCGGTGAACATCCCGTTTGCGAACTGGCGCGCCGCGACCTCGTGGTCGGGATGGGACTCGAGGCCGGGATAGAGCACCGACGCGACGTGGTCGTTGGCCTCCAGGGCGCGCGCGACGGCCATCGCGTTGCTGCAATGGCGCTCCATGCGCAGGCCAAGCGTCTGCAGGCCACGCAGGAGGAGGAAGGCCTCGTTTGGCGCGAGCGGGCAGCCCGCGGCCTTCGTCACGCCGTAGTTGCGGATGTTCTTGAGCTCGTCAAGGTTACCGACGATGAAGCCGGCGAGGACGTCACCGTGGCCGTTCAGGTACTTCGTCGCACTGTGCACGACGATGTCGGCACCCAGGGAGAGCGCCCGCACGAGCGGAACCGGGGAGAACGTGGAGTCAACGACGACCTCGATGCCACGGCTGTGCGCCATGTCGGCGATGGCCTTGATGTCTGCCACGCGCATCATCGGGTTGCTCACGGTCTCGAAGTAGACGAGGCGGGTGTGGTCGGTGATGGCGGCCTCGACGGCGGCGAGGTCGCTCGTGTCGACCGCGGTCATCTCGATGCCAAACTTGGGCAGCACCTCCTGGATGACCACGTTGGTGCAGCCGTACACGCAGTTGCCCATGACCACATGGTCACCGCTCTTGAGCAGGGTGAGCAGGACCGAGCTGATGGCCCCCATGCCCGAGGAGGTGGCTATGCACTCCTCGCCACCCTCGAGCAGCGCGATCTTGTTCTCGAGCGCGCGCACCGTGGGGTTGCCGCCGCGTGAGTACGCAAAGCCGGGACGCTCCCCCAGAAACGTCAGGCGCCCTTCCTCCACGCTCTCGAAGCAGAATGTGGACGTCTGGTAGATGGGAGTCGCCAGCGCACCGTACGCGGGATCGGGGTCCTGCCCCGCATGAACCGCCTGGGTAGCGAATCCCATGGTTGACCAGTCGATGTCTTTCATTGTTACCTTTCCTGTCGTCAGTTGTCGGGGTGTCACGAGACGATGGATCCGAACGCGCGCTCGAAGCGCTCCTGCGCCTCGGCCGTGTTGGGAACGAAGTCGGGATGACGCACATGCTCGCGCAGGCGCTCGAACTGCTCGCTCCCCGGCTGGATGCCCACGTCAGCAAGCGAGGTGGGCATGCCCATCTCGACCATGGCAGACCGCAGGTACCTGGTCCCGTCACAATCGTTGTTGTAGGAACTCTGCATCAGCAGGCCGATGGCGACCAGCTCCCCATGCAGCCACTTGGCACACTCAAGGGTGTAGTGCGTGCGTATGCCGTCGTAGAGCTTGTGGGCAAGGGCCGTCTGGTGGAAGCCGCGCGTGAGCGCGCTCACCACGCCCGTGAGCAGGATGTTGACGAAGGCCACCTTGCTGAGGTCCTCGCTTGGGCGGCTCGCCTCGGCATCTTCGAACGCCGCCCTGCCATACCTCTCCAGCATCCGGTTGTTGGCGCAGGCGTAGACATAGGCGCATGCACGGGGCAGGTCGTCGGAATCTGCGGGGTACGTTGGCGCACCGTTCGCGATCTCGTAGGTCTTCGCCATGGCATCGAGCATGCCTGCCGCCACAAGACGTCCGGGCTGCGTGGGCAGCAGGTCCTCGTCGACGATGACCGCGTCCACCTCGCGGACGAAGCGCCAGCAGCCAATCGCGGCGCCTTCGGAGGTGTACATCACCGACAGGGGCGTGTAGGCGGCACAGGTCGCAACCGAGGTGGGGACCTCGATGACAGGAGTCTGGGCGGTCGAGGCGACGGCCTTAGCCAGGTCCATCGCACGCCCGCCACCAACGCCCACCACGACCTCGCAGCCGTTCAGTGCGACGTCATCTGCCAGGTCTCGTGCGGCCTCGTAGGTGGGATATCCCGGACACTCCCGCACGACGCAGGCCACGCCCGCGTCGCCAAGCGACGCGAGCGTGGCATCCCCTGCAAGGGAGATGGCGGTGGGGCCGCCCAGAACCAGGCACTTCCTGCCCAGCTTTGCCACCTCGGAACCCAGCAGCCCCAAGGCCCCAGGTTGCTGGAGGTAGCGGCCGGCACCCACCTTGTAAGCCTGATCGACGAATTCCATGTGCGCCCTCTAGTCGATGGTCCAGTGGAGGACGTGGTTCTTGAACTTCTCGAACAGCTGCATCATGATCACGAGGATGATGGTCATGAAGATGAATCCCGCCCACATGTTGTCGAACAGTCCCATGTCGGCGTTGCGCTTGACGAAGTAGCCCATGCCATACTGCGAGCCGTACATCTCGGCGAAGCAGAGCATCAGGAACGCCCCTCGCAGCGAGGCGACCATACCCGACATGATCGAGGGCATGGCAGCCGGCAGGATGACGTACGCCAGGCGCTTCCATCCCGTCAGTCGCAGCGTGTCGGCGTTGTCGAAGTAGCGCTTGTCGATGGTCATGATGCCGTTGATCGTCGCGAACAGCATCGCCCAAATCGAGCCATACACGATGAGGAAGATCGATGCGGAGCGGAAGTCGGGCATCATGTGCAGCGCGAACGGCGACAGGAGGATGGCGGGGATGACGCTGATGGCATAGACCAGCGGATAGACCGTCTTCCTCAGGCGCTCGTACAGGCCCATGGGGACGCCCACGACAAAGGCCACCAAGACGCCGATGGCCAGCGAGGGAATGAGGATCTTCATCGACGACACGAAGTTCAGCGGTACCATGCCCAGGTTGCGCTCGATCGAGGCACCGATCTTGTCCACTGTGGGGAAGAGGACCGGGTCGAGGAGGTGCGCGTCGGTGGCAAACTTGTACAGCACGAACAGCGTCAGGAAGATGGCTGCCGTAATCCAGTACTGCTTGATGAAATCCGTGATCTTCTTCATGGTTTCCTATGCGTTGAACTCAGCGAAGAACTCGGCGGCGTTCGCGTAGAACTCGGGGTCCTCGTCGCCGTACTTCTCGGTGGCCTCCGCAAGCGCCTCCTCGTACAGGGTCGTGTCGATGTGGGAGTCGAGGTCGATGTTCTCCCAGCCCTCGTCCAGGAAGCCCAGGTTGCCCATCCAGTTCCAGGCACGGTCGATGACGGACTTGGCGGGATCGATGTTCATCCTGTAGTGCTCGTTGTTGGCGAAGACCTCGATGTACTCCTTCGGGGAGTTGACGTTCTTCGCGTTGAGCTCGATGCAGTACTCCTTGTTGCGGTTATAGAAGCTCAGGGCACGCAGCCAGGCGCGCAGGAGGCCCTTGAGGGTGTCGCGGTTGTTCTCGAGGAACTGACGGTTGCAGTCGGCGACGCAGCAGGAGTAGTTGGGCGTGACGTCGCTCTCGTACGCCATGACCTCGATGTCGTCCATCTGGCTGACGTTGTAGTTCTGGGAGGTGCCGACGATGGCGTAGTCGGCCTCGTCCGCGCGCACGGCCTCGAGGCGGTCGGCGTGGTTGTTGAGCACCTTGAGCTCGATCTCGTTCAGCGGGTCATAGCCCATGTCCAGCAGCGGACCCATGACGGCGTACTCGTTGCCGCTGGAGGCGAGCCTCTTGCCGATGAGGTCCTCGGGGCCGTTCCAGACGGTACCGGTCTTGGCGACGATGGGCATGCAGCCCGTCATCATGTAGCGGCCGAAGATGACCAGGTCGTTGCCCGAGCCGATCTGCTGCAGCGGCATGTTGGTGCCCTGGCTCGCCAGGACGTCGACTTTGTCGGAGAACAGGCCGGCGAAGCAGTCGACGTTGTTCTCGAACTGCGTGTACTCGATCTCGATGCCCTCCTCGGCCATGTAGCCCTGGTCGATGGCCACCTCGGTGGTGATGTGGCCGGCGCCGCCGTAGGCAAGGCGGATCTTCTTGAGCTCCGTGGGGGCCTCGGCCTCGGCGGTCTCCTCTGCAGCCTCCTCCTCGGGAGCCTCCTCCTCGGCGGTTTCCTCGGCAGGGGCCTCGGCCTCGGAGCCACCGCAGCCGGCCAGCACCGTCGCGGCTGTGGCGGCGCTCACGCCCAGGAAGGCTCGACGGGTCAGCTTTGCGTCTTCTGTCATTGGGGTTCCTTTCTCCCTCTGTCTTCTGGTACTTCCTCACGGGCCCTTCGCCCGATGTACCCTAGTTGTGCGCGCCTGGCGCGTGTCCTGTCCGCAGACCGTACAGGCTCGGTTCCCTACTCGATGTGCGACATGACGTCCTGGTTGATGTGGGCGATGAGCGCATCGCGCAGCTCTGACACCTTGGGGTCGGTGTAGAGGGTCTCGCGCGTGGGGCGGTCCTCATGGGCTATGGTGCGCTCGAAGATGATGTGACTCGGGGACTGTCCGAGCACGATGATGCGCGAGGCCAGGAGCAGCGCCTCCTCCACGTCGTGCGTGACGAAGAAGACGGTCTTCTTCTGCTCCTCGTGCTCCCACAGCCTCAGGAGCATGTCCTGCAGGCGGGCACGGGTGACGGCATCGAGCGCACCGAACGGCTCGTCCATCAGCAGCACGGGAGGGTCGATGGCAAACGAGCGCGCGATGGCACAACGCTGCTGCATGCCACCCGAGAGCTCCTTGGGGTACTTCTTGAAGACGTCCGCCCCAAGACCGACCTGCTCGAGCATGTCGATGGCGATCTCGCGCAGCTCGGCCTTCTTGCGTCCGGGATAGCGCTGGCGCAGGGCGAGCACGATGTTGTCACCCGCTGACATCCAGGGGAACAGCCCATAGTCCTGGAAGACCACGCTGCGGTCCAAGTCGGCACCCTTGATCTCCTTGCCGCCCATCATGAGGGTGCCCGTGGTGGCACGCTCCAGACCCGCAAGCAGACGGAGGAACGTCGACTTGCCGCAGCCCGACTGTCCGAGCAGGCACACGAAGTCGCCCTCGTTGGCACACATGCTGATGTCGCTCAGGATGAGGCGGTCGGTGCCTTCGTAGGCAAATGACAGGTCCTTGACGATGATGTCGTTCACGAAGCCGTTCCTTCCGTGTCGTGGGAACCGTAGAGACGGGCAACTTCTGAGAAGCGGGGCAGCGCCGCGACAATGGTCTCCGGCGTGGTGCTGTATGACAGGCGCACGCATCCGGGCGCGCCAAAGGCACTGCCTGGGGTGACGATGACATGCCGCTCGAGCAGGCGCCTGACGAACGTCGCCTCGTCACCGTCGGGGGCAGGCAGGAGCACGTAGAACGCGCCATTGGGCGGCAGCGGCTCGAAGCCCGCCTTGACCAGGCCATCCATGAGCAGGTCGCGCGAGCGGCGATAGTAGTCGATGTCAATCGTCTCGTCGGCACAGGCAAGCGCAATGCGCTGGGCCGTGGCAGGCGCGTTGACAAAGCCCAGATCACCCAGGGCACGACAGAGCGCACGAATGACAAAGTCGTGCTCGGGGAACTCGGGGGGGACGGCAACATACCCGATGCGCTCGCCCGCCACCGAGGCGACCTTGCTGAAGGAGTAGGCAACGATCGTGTTGGGATAGAGACTTGGCCACCAAGGGTTTTCGGCTCCGTCGTACACGAGCTCCCGATAGGGCTCGTCGCTCACGAGCGTGATGGGTGTGCAAAAGCGCCTCTGGGCACGCCTGAGCACGTCGGCGATGCCGCGTGCCACCTCGGGCGGCCACACCAGCCCCGTTGGGTTGTTGGGGGTGTTGACGATCACCATGCGGGTGCGAGGGGTCAAGGCCTCCTCGAAGGCTGCCAGGTCGGGAAGGTAGGAGGAGGGTTCGAAGGGCACCTCCACGATGCGCGCACCCCAGTTGTTCGCGTAGGGCTTGTATGCCGGATAGCACGGCAGGAACACGATGACCTCGTCATCGCGGTCCAGAAACGTGCGCATGACGATGTTGAGGGCACAGGCGGCGCCCGTAGTCATGACCAAGTCGTCTGCCGAGAGGTTCCCTCCCCGGCCTCCCGCTCCGCCAAAGCGTCGCGTGAGCGACGCCGCGATGCCCGCGCGTACGCACTCGTACCCACGCTCGGCCATGTAGCCGTGCTCCGCGGGACCGCTCGACTCGACCGTCTGTGTCAAGGCACGGACCACGCCCGCGGGACACGGGGCGGTGGGGTTGCCAATGCTCAGGTCAAAGACCTGGTCGGCACCGTATTCGCGCTTCAATCGCTCTGCATGCTGGAACGCCTCGCGAATGGCAGAGGAACCTTCCAGCCGCTGCCTCATAAAAGCAGAGACCACTGCACTCTCCCAGTATGCTCATGCGCAGAGTTGGTTTTTCATTCTTGGCATTGAACGACGCATGCCATGCAGAGACATGAGACCGTCCGTCCCCAAAGGGAACCAGTGCCCTCCACGTGGATGCAGAGCGTGGGAAGCGATGCGGAAAGCTGCAGAAGTGCTCCGACGCATGTGATTGTAGCACTGAACGTCATGCAAGCATCACTTTTTTCAGATAGCATCAAAAATCGCGATTATCATTACTGTACCGGAGCCCTTTTTGCACGGCGCATCCTCCACGCGATGGTGCTCGTGCGGACAGAGATCACCGACGTCCTCATGAGGCGGCAGAACAGGACCGGTGACATCCTTCTCTGGCGATTCGGCACAAGAAGCGCCCGCAGGTACGGGACCTGCGGGCGCCGATGCGAGCGTATGGCTGTATGGCCTATGCGCCGGGGCTGTGATGGAAGACGGTGTTCCAGATCTCGTCGACCGAGCGACCATAGTTGTCGCCGAGCCACTCGTCGATCATGCCCGTCTCGATGGCCTCGGGGCTGAAGACGTCGATGACATACAGGCCGGGGTCGTCGTTGTAGGTGACCAGGGCGATGGTCTCCCTCATGGACGGGCCGTAGATGACGGCCATGCCGGTCGTCTGCTCGTCGTCGAGCCACTGCGTGTCCTCGACGACCAGCGGGGTGAGCGCCGAGAGGGCAGCACCAGCGGAGGAGTAGTCACGATCGTCGACGACAGTGACGTAGACGACGGGATTACCGCCACCAAACGCCGAGAGGTTGCGAATCTCGTCGTAGGTGTACTCGTAGTCATTGGGGCCAGAGACGTAGAAGCAGTCGTTGTGGTCGGACGAGACGAACCAGAGCTTGTTGTCGTCCCACTCCCAGCCCTCGCTCTCGAGCAGGTCGGCGATCTGGGCACCGGTGAGCTCGGAGTCGGCATAGGCCGTTGGGTTGCCCTTGGAGTCGAGGGCCTGGCTCATGTCGGGACCCTCGGGCTCGGGCTCAGGCTCAGGCTCGGGCGCGGGCTCGGGCGTAGCAGGAGTCTCGGGGGTTGCAGGGGTCTCGGGCGTCGCGGGGGTCTCGGGCGTCGCGGGAGCCTCAGGAGCGGCAGGCGTGGGCTCGGGACTCGGCTCCGAGCTAAACAGGCTGGTCACGGCAAAGCCGAGCAGGGCGAGGGCGACGAGGGCGCCAAGCACGATGGCCACGATGGGCGGCTTCTTCTTTGCGGGGGTGACCGGCGCGGGACCGGGCTGATAGCCGTAGGAGGACTGGGCAGGCTGCGACGTGTACGCAGGCTGAGAGGAGGCGCCGCTGGTGGGCGGGACGCTTGCCACGGGCTGGGGAACGACCTGCGTGGGCTGAGCTGCGTACGTCTGCGTGGGCTGCGCGGCGTACGCCTGCGTGGGCTGCGCGGGCTCGACGGGCGCCACGGGCTCGACGGGTGCCACGGGCTCCGGCGTCACGGGAGCTTCGGGGGCGGCGTGCTGGGGTGCCGCCAGCGACGCACCGCACTTCGGGCAGAAGGCCGCACCATCGTTGACCTCTGCGCCACAGTTGCTGCAGAACATGCTTACTCCTTCCTCGGCCACGACATGCGCGGCCACGGTGTTGTCACACGTTGCTATTCTTGCACATGGGCACGAACAAATGTCCCTCAGATTTGCAATAACGTGCCAAGAGTTGATAAAAAAGCCGCCCGACGGTGCGGGCGGCCGAGATGACGCTTATAGGCGGATGCTACTGAATGCGCGTGCGGCAGTACGGGCAGACCTTCCAGTCGGCGTTGAGGGGGCGGTGGCAGGTGGGGCAGACGTTGCGGACCTGCGTGTTGCACATGGGGCACACGATGAAGTCGCGGTCGATGGGCGTGCCGCACTTGGGGCAGATGCCGTAGTGCGAGAGCTGGTGCTCGCGCAGGGCGATG
>CAMPCT010000048.1 GCA_946647055.1 uncultured Atopobium sp.
GTCTCCCCCGGCAACAGTTGCTCGCGGAGACACGAAAGCACGCCGTTCGGGAAAAGGCACTTGTACATCACTTGCTCACTTGTATACTACTTGTATAACTTACTATCCCTCAAGTGCCAGCAGGACTCACTTCAAGGACCCAGCAATGTATGACTCCATCCCAACATTTCCCTCCTCGCGTGCGTTGTCCTCGACAGGGGAGGGCGTCCAGGGTCGTTCCCTCAACAAGAAGCTCTCCGCGCCCCTGCACATGCAGATGGCAGACTACCTGCGCGAGAAGATCTACTCGCGCGCCTGGGGCTCGGGCATGCGCATCCCGTCCGAGCACGAGCTCATGGAACGGTTCGACATCAGTAGGGGAACGGTTCGCCGGGCGATAAAGACACTGGTCACAGAGGGTCTTCTCATCCAGGAGCACGGACGGGGGACTTTCGTCTCCGAGCCGGGCATATCGCATCCTGCGGGCGTGCGCGCCTTCTCCTTTGCCGAGTCCCTCCACAACCAGGGGAAGGACTTCGTCACGCACATCCTCAACCAGTTCGTCGTGCCGGCGTCCCTCGACGTAGCCCGCGAGCTTGGCGTTGCCGAGGGAGTGGACGTCCTCTTCCTTCGCCGCGTGCGGACCGTTGGCGACGAGCCCTTCATCTGCCAGGAGGGCTGGTTCAACCTCCAGGCATGTCCCGGGCTAGAGAAGGTAGACTTCACGCGGAAGAGTGCCTTCGATGCCGTCCAGGAGACGTCGGGGCGCCGGATCGCCTTCTCCCGCATCAGCTACACGGCGCGCGTCGCCGGCAAGGAGCACGGCGACTACCTTGGTGTCGACGAGGCAGCTCCCGTGCTCATGCTTGAGCAGATAATCCGCCTTGAGGACGAGCGTGTCATCGAGTGGAACCACACGTGGCTGAAGGCGGGGCAGTCGGTAGTGGGAGATGCCGTTCAGCCGCATTAGCCTACCGCTGTCGGCAAAGGCGGAAAATGTGACAAAAAACAACTTGTTCATTTATGTGTGAACAAGTATCATAATCCCCACATATTAATGTCGGGCTCGATGGCTCGATGCCATTGGCCCCAAGGAGTGGGAGGCATAGCGTGGAGAAGATTGTCCTCAAGCGCCCGTTCTTCGTGGTGAACCCCAAGTCCTATCTCTATGGCGAGGAGCTGCGTGCCCTGGCCAAGAAGACCGACGAGCTCTGCGAGAAGTACGACTTCCAGTGCCTGTTCACGGCCCAGCTCATCGATCTTGCCTGGGTTGCCGACAACTGCCCCCACCTCATCCCCTGCGCCCAGAACATGGAGAGCCTCAAGCCCGGCCGTGGCATGGGCCACATCCTGCCCGAGGCCCTCGCCGCCGCTGGCGTCAAGGCGACGTTCCTCAACCACGCCGAGAACCCCCTCACCATCGGCGAGCTTGCCAAGACCATCATCCGCGCCCGTGAGGTCGGCATCCTCACCTGCGTCTGCGCCGACTCCGTCGAGGAGGCCCGCGCCATCGCCGAGCTGCACCCCGACATCATGACCTGCGAGCTCAACTCCCTCATCGGCACCGGCCAGATGGGTGACGAGAACTACATCCGCCAGTCCACCGCCGCCGTCAAGGACGTCTCCCCCGAGACCATGGTCCTGCAGGCCGCAGGCATCTCCACCGGCCAGGACGTCTACAACGCCATCTGGTTTGGCGGCGACGCTACGGGCGGCACCTCCGGCATCGTTGCCGCGGCCGACCCGTTCGCCACGCTCGACGAGATGTTCGAGGCGCTCGACCGCGTGCGCGCCGACATCGCGAAGGAGGCGTAATGGCCATGGCAGTCTACAAGGGCAAGGTCACCGTCGACACCTGCGCCGGCCGTCCCGACTACGTCGACATCACGCCGCAGATCCGCAAGATCGTGGAGGAGTCCGGCATCAAGGAGGGCACGGTCACCGTCATCTCCAAGCACTCCACCTGCTCCGTCTTCTTCGAGGAGTGGGACCACGACGTGGCCCCCAACGGCGAGTCCTTCCTCCAGATGGACCTCGACGACGGTCTCGAGAAGATCTTCCCCGAGCAGCACGACTGGAAGTACTACCGCTACCCCGGCATCAAGCACTTCGAGGAGGTCGAGACCTGGCCCGACGTCGAGGCGTACCTCCCCGGTGGCGACCGTACGCTGCTGTGGAACTGCGACGCCCACCTGCGCTCCACCCTCATCGGCTCCAATGCGGTCTTCGAGGTTGCCGACGGGAAGCTCGTCATGGGCGTCACCGGCTACATCTTCCTCGTCGACTACGACCGCACGCGTGAGCGCACGCGCACGGCCCAGGTCGTCGTCATGGGAGAATAGGAATTACTCGGGGTCGTATTTGAAGATATTGTGTAGTATGATGCACTAGGCGTTTTGGCTGCACGAGGTACGAAAACCCGTGCGACAGAAAGGTAGGAAAGAACATGGCAAAGAAGCGCATCCTCGTCTCCTGTGGCTCGGGCATCGTGACCTCCACCCTCGCACGCAAGAAGGTCGAGGACCTTCTTGACAGCAACGGGTACAAGGGTCAGTACGAGATCGTCCAGGTTCCCCTGGCGTCCGCGCCCGAGAAGTCGCGTGACTTCGACTTCATCGTCGCCACCTCCCTCGCTCCCACCGAGCTGCACTGCCCCTACGTCAACGGCATGCCGTACCTCATGGGCATTGGCACCGACGTGCCCAACGCCCAGATCCTCGAGCTCATGGCAGCCGAGTAACCACCTCTAGGCACCTCTCCCGGGACCTCGCCGCGGAGGTCCCGGGTAAGCGCAATCGCAAGTGCGTTTTGTCCTGTAGGAAAAGATGAAAGGAAAATAGGATGGATATTCTGCTTGCTCCTTTCCAGTTCCTGAATGACGCCGGCTCGACCGTCATGATGCCCATCATCCTGACGATCTTCGGCTGCATCCTCGGCGCTGGCTTCGGCAAGAGCCTGCGTGCTGGCCTCACGGTCGGCGTCGGCTTCATCGGCCTGAACCTGGTCATTGGTCAGGTCTTCGGCGGCAACCTGGTTCCCGCCGTCACCGAGATGTGCGCTCGCTACGGCCTCGCCCTCGACGTCGTCGACGTGGGCTGGCCCGCCGCTGCCGCCATCGCCTTCGCCTCCAACGTCGGCACCTTCATCATCCCCCTGGGCCTTGCCGTGAACATCATCATGATCGTCACGCAGACCACCCAGACGGTTGACGTCGACATCTGGGACTACTGGCACTTCGCGTTCACCGGTGCCCTCGTCGCCGCCATCACCAACAACATCTTCTTTGGCTTCCTCGCCGCCATCTTCAACATGATGATCATCATGGTGCTTGGCGACTACACGGCGCCGCTGGTCCAGGAGTCGCTCGGCATGCCCGGCATCTCCCTGCCCCACGGCTTCTCCACCGCGTATGCCCCCATCGCCATGCTCTTCAACGCGATCATTGACAAGATCCCCGGCCTGAACTCCCTTGACATCAGCACCGACTCCCTGCAGAAGCGCTTCGGCGTCTTCGGCGAGCCCCTGCTGCTCGGCACCGTCATGGGCCTGGTCATCGGCTTCCTGGCTTACTGGGATATGGCCGACATTCGCTCCTCCGTCATCACCATCCTGGGTCTCGCCATCCAGATGGGCGCCGGCCTCGTGCTGATCCCGCGCATGGCCGCCCTGCTCATGGAGGGCCTGCTCCCCATCTCCGACGCCGCCAACAAGTTCGTCGCTGACCACTTCAAGGGCGCCGGCAAGATCTACATCGGCCTCGACTCCGCCGTTGGCGTTGGCCACCCCGTCACCCTGGCCATCGCACTCGTTCTCATCCCGCTGTGCATCTTCCTGGCCGTCATCCTGCCGGGCAACCGCGTCCTGCCCTTCGCTGACCTCGCGGTCATCCCCTGGATGCTCGTCCTGATCACCCCGGTCGTCAAGAACAACGGCTTCCGCGGCATCCTCATCGGCGTCATCATCCTGGCTGTTGGCCTCTACATCGCCACCGACCTCGCGCCGACCATCACCACCGTTGCCATCGCCTCCAACTTCGACACCGGTGGCGCAGCTGCCATCTCCTCGATCTGCGACGGCGCCAACCCGCTCACCTGGGTCATCTTCCGCGCCTTCGCCCTCAACCCGATTGTCGGCATCGCCGCCGTCGGCATCGTTTCCGTGGCCCTGGCCATCTGGAACCGCAACCGCATCAAGAAGGAGGCCGCCGAGCTCGAGGCCTAGTCCCCAGCTTGGTACCTTAGGAGCTTCGGTACTCTAAACATCGCACTTGCGCCGGGGCCCGCACCACATACGTGCGGGCCCCGGTCCTTGGGAGGGACATGAGCAAGACCTACACCTTCGAGGACCCCTACTTCACGGTCGAGGTTCCCGTGACCACGGCCGTCTGTGCGGTAGCGGCGGTGTGGTGCACCTACCATGCCATTCGCGGTGACTTCCTGACCCCGGCGCTGTTGGCGTTCTTTGTGGTCGCCGGCATCTACCAGGTCTGGAACGTCGTGGTATCCGCCGCCTATCCGCATCATGTCATCGTCGATGACGAGTCGATCAGCTTCTGCCTGTACAACCGCTGCGACCGCTATGTCGTCGACGAGATAACCGACCTCCACGTACGTGCCAACGTCCGCAACGGGAGGCTCTTCATCCGCATCAACAACCCCACCATCTTCCGTGGTCGCTACTGGGTGAACACCCAGGACTTCACCGACGGTCGCGAGCTCTTCGACTACGTCGTCGACCTCGAGTGCAAGGTCAACCCCGAGGGACTGAGGGCAAAGGCCATGAGGTCCAACGAGGAGTACCTGGCACGCCAGGAGCGCAAGCGCCGCCAGGAAGAGGGCAACCAGGAGACAATTGCCAACAAGGACAAGAAGAAGAAAGGTGCGCGGGCCCGCGAGGCGGCGCTCGGTACCAAAGCAGAAAAGGAGTGACCAGCTGATGTTCGAGAACGAGAAGGCTACGATGTTGCGCTACGCGCTGAAGCTCGACCACTACGGGCTGATCGCGCTCTCGGGCGGCAACCTCAGCTGGCGCATGGACGAGAACCACGTCATCGTCACCCCCTCCGGCATGATCTATGACGAGATGGTCCCCGAGGACATGCTCGTCGTCGACATGGACGGCAACATCGTCGAGGGCACCCGCAAGAAGTCCGTCGACACCGAGGGCCTGCTCTACATCTTCAAGCACATGCCCAAGGTCAACGCCGTCATCCACACCCACCAGCCCTACGCAACCGGCCTGGGCCTGGTCATGGACGAGCTTCCCTGCAACCTCTCTACCATGGCCAACGGCACCGAGGGCCCCGTCGCGGTCGCCCCGTATGGCGACCCTGGCTCGCTCTCGATGGGCGTCAACGCCTGCGAGGCCATCGGCGACCGCCTGGCCGTCGTGCTCAAGCACCACGGCGTCATCGCCGTGGGCCGCGACCTGCGCCAGGCCCTGTTCGCCTGCGTCTACCTGGAGGAGGCCGCCAAGACCATCTCGGTGGCGCTCTCGACCGGCCTTCCCATGGCCGAGATGACGCAGGAGCAGATCGACGAGGCCATCCGCGTCTTCCACCGCTACGGCCAGGTGACCCTGGACGAGCTGGACGCCGCCGAGGCTGCCGCAAAGGTCGAGTAGGGCACGTGCTGCACGCGGGCACGCCCGTGCGCGCCACCAACTTGTCAACAATCGCGCGGTGACCTGTGCCGCGCTTGAGAAAGGAGAGCGCATGCTAGTCAACCTTCGAGACATCTGCGCCATCGCGGAGCAGAACAACATGGCCATCGGGTCGTTCAACGCCCCGAGCTTCGAGGCCGTGCGCGCCACGCTCGACGCCGCCGAGCAGACCGGCTATCCGGTGATCCTGTCCCACGCCGAGGGCCACGACTCCATGGCCCCGCTCGACAAGATCGGCCCCACCATGGTGGCCCTGGCCGAGCGCTCGAGCGCCCTCGTGTGCGTGCACCTCGACCACTGCGAGAACCTGTCCTACATGCGCCGCGCCCTCGAGATGGGCTTCACCGGTGCCATGTTCGATGGCTCCTACCTGCCCTACGACGAGAACGTCGCCAACTCGCAGCGCGCAGCAGACATGTGCGCCAACTATGACTGCGGCCTTGAGTGCGAGCTTGGCTCCATGGGCGCCCGCGAGGCCGGCGAGCGCGACGAGGGTGGCACCGCCGAGGAGTCCGGCGCCATCTACACCGATCCCGACCAGGCTGCCGCCTTCATCGAGGAGACCGGCCTCGACATCCTAGCCTGCTCGTTCGGCACCGTCCATGGCATCTACAAGGGCGAGCCGCACCTGTCCTTCGACGTCCTGCGCGAGATCCGCGAGCGCGCAAACGTGCCCCTGGTCATGCACGGCGGCTCGGGCGTCTCCGACGATGACTACCACAAGGCCATCGACGCAGGCATCCGCAAGATCAACTACTTCACCTACGGCTCCATGTTCGCTGGCGAGGCCGCCCAGAAGTGCATCGCCGACAAGCGCGTGGACAACCCCGACGCCCTCGTGTACTGGCACAACATGACCATGGCGGCCTACGAGCGCTACCTCGAGGTCACCATCGAGACCATGAAGGTCTTCGCCAACGGCGCCAAGCCCGTTGCATAAGGAAGCACGACCAACCCCGCCGCATTCTCACGTAAGGAGCCACACATGGCAGACATCGCCGAACTCTTCAAGCCCGAGCTGGTCTTCTTTGACATCGAGGCCACTGGCAAGGAGGACTTCTTCAAGCAGCTTGGCGACAAGCTCGACGAGCAGGGCTACATCCAGGACACCTGGTATGACGCCATCGTCACGCGCGAGAAGAACTTCCCCACGGGCCTTCAGGCGCCCGAGATGGGCGTCGCCATCCCGCACACCGACCCCGAGCACCTCAAGAAGGCCTACATGGCCGTCGTCGTGCCCAAGACCCCGGTCCCGTTCGTCCACATGGGCACCATGGACGAGATGGTGGGCGCCGAGTTCATCGTCAACCTGGGCGTCGAGCACCAGGAGAACCAGGTCGAGGCCCTGCAGAAGCTCATGGGCATGTTCGTGAACTCCGACGCCGTCGCCGAGCTCAAGGCCCAGACCACGGGCGAGGGCATGGTCGAGGTCATCCGCAAGTACCTTGCCTAGTCATTTAGGCTATACTTGCGCTTGCCGTCCCCGTCGTCTATCGGTTAGGACGCAACCCTTTCAAGGTTGAGAGGCGGGTTCGACTCCCGCCGGGGGCACCAGGACATCAGGAGGGGCCGCTGCCTGCTTGGCGGCGGCCCCTCTGCATGCGGACAGACCGCGGGAGTCGAACCCTTGTTACGCGCGGGGCGGCCTGGGGCCACGCAGGGGCACGCTGAAGCTCGTGCCCAGGATCATGTTCACGATCCACACGAAGAAGAGCAGCACCAGGATGGGAATCACGCAGTTGGTCACGATGAGCACCGCAAGCGCCTCGATCAGGCCGTTGAGGGTGTCCCTCGCCTGGTCCACGAAGCCGACGGCAGCATCAGAGAGCGAGCCGACGGCACCCGTGACGGCGGCGCTTGCGTTCGAGGCGGCCTCGGCGGCGGACTGGCCGACGTTGGAGAACCACGAGCCGAGCATGTCGAGGACGGTCGCCTCGCCAACCTCCTCCTCGGTCGCGGGCTGCTCCTCCGTGACCTCGCCCTGGCCCGTCTTCTGAATGGGCTCGAGGGTGGTGGTGTCGGTCTCGGCGAGTTCCGCCGCCATGGCCCGCGTGCGCTCGATGTCGGCGGAGTAGGTGCTCTCGATCATGTCGGAGACGTAGATGCTCGCCGGCACCACGAGCGCGACGGCAATGCCAAAGAGCAGCATCTTGGCGCCAAGGCGGCCAAAGGGCTCGCGCCAGCCCCAGGGGAGCCAGAGCGCACAGACGAAGCATGCCACCGCAAGCGGGACGAGTATCCTGAACGCCGCGATGCCAAAGAGCGTGAGCAGGTACTTCTCGAGGTAGATGGCCGCCATGACGATGAGGAAGTCGGAGCTGAGGTCGACGAGCTTCTGGGCGATGGGCGTGCCCGCGTCACCGGGGAGCAGCGAGAGGGCGCCGGCGGCGGCGGTCGATGCCGCGGCAAGCCCGGTCACGGTCTCTGCCTTGCTGTCGAGGGACTCGATGCTGGCGGTGTGGTTCTCGGGCTTCGAGGCCCAGTCGGCCACGAAGAACGCCGAGACGAGCGCCAGTGCCACGAGGGCGACGGTGATGGCAATCCGAACGGGAAGGCTCATGCCCTCGACGAGATGGTCATCGGGTGGCTCGTGCGGTGGCCTGGACAATGGCCGCATGGCGGTCTCGCCCGCGAATCCCGACTCGTCCCGCAGCCTGATCTCTTCTCCCATGGGGACCTCCTCATCCTCCGGCCCAAATGCCGTCGCACACAAGTGTATGCCAAATGACGAGCACGGTCTCGATCGTGGTGAGCGATTGCCTCGGCTACCAGTCAAAGCCCTCTCGCTGGGCGAAGGCGCGTGCGGCCTCGGCAAAGCCGGGCTGCTCGCCTGCCCAGTTGACGAAGTCAGGCGTGTCCACGACGATGGGGTCCGCCTCGTGCACGGCCAGCACGGCCTCCTCGAAGCTGCCGGGCTCGTAGGTGGGCCGGTCGGGCAGGTAGGACTCCACGAAGACGGGCCGCATGAGGGCGTAGGCGCCACCGCGACACTGGGAGGCGAGCCCGTTGAGGGCGCGCCGCGCAGCCGGCAGGCGGTCGAGCTTGTAGAGGAGCAGCGCGTTTGCCAGGTAGTACCAGGCGTCCTGTTCGTAGCGCTGCGACAGGAAGTAGAAGCGGTCCTCGTCCTCGAGGCGTACGAGCGCGAGCGCGAGCGTGTGGTGGGTGCCCATCTCGTCATTGCGGCACAGCTCGAGGACCTCCTCGCAGACGCCAACCGCCATCCTGAAGCGCGCCGTCTCGAGGCAGGCGCGGGCGATGGTGTCCATCAGCCTCAGGCGCGGCCGCAGGAAGACGTCATCCCAGGCAGAGGCCCCCATGACGACGTCCATCGACGGGCCTACGGGCTCCAGACCCTCGTCGAGCCCGATGAGCCTGTCCAGCACCTCGTCGGGGCTGGCGGACGAGAGGAGGGTGGCGATGACCTGCGCGTCGAGGTTGTCGGGGCACTCCTTCGCCATGCGGAGGCAGGATTCTGCCATGGCCTGCCTTCGCTCCTCGCTGTGGGCCATGAACTCGTCGTCATCGAGCAGGTCGTCCCCGTCGAGGTCGCGCTCGAAGGTGTCTATCGCACGGGCCAGGTCGCGGAAGGAGCGGTCGTCCGGGTGGGTGAGGAAGGTGTCGGGATCCTTCCTGACGGCAGCGAGGAGCTCGGCGAAGCCCTGCTCGGAGAGCTTGCCATGCTCCTCCTCGTGCCTTCGGGCGCAGCGGAGGTAGAGCTCGTCCCACGCCCTCATCGCGCGCTCCTCTTGGCGTCCTCGCGGGCTCCCGAGACGACGCATTCCTGCGCGGCGATCCAACTGCCCAGGGGTCCGTGCTCCTCGGCGTAGCGACCCTCCTGGAGCAGCACCGCCCCCTCGCTCACGGCAAGGATGAGCTCGTCCTCGCTGAAGGGCTGGCAGGCAAGGCGCGAGAAGACGCCGTCGGCCAGCTCGTCCTGGCGCGAGAGGGTGAGCGCGGCGCGGGGGTAGGCGTCGACGAGGGAGGCGAGCAGCGTGCGGGCATGCTCGTAGTCGCGCTGCTTGTGGGCGAGTGCGATGCGCGCGATCGTGGTCCAGGCATCCTCGTGCAGGCTCCTGGGACGAATCTTGCGGGTGTGCTTCGCCAGCTTCTCGAGCGACGGCAGGTCCTCGAGCTTCGCGTAGGCATAGGCGCAGGTGAAGCGGGCGTCCGACTCGTCGAAGGGGTCGAGCTCGAGGAGCTGCTCCGAGAGCTGGGCTGCCATGCGATAGCGTCCGCAGACGAGCGCCCTGGTCGCCTGGGTCGAAACCCACCGCAGGTAGGGACGCATGGCGAGGTTTCCTGCCAGCTCGGACTGGTCGCCCGAGGGCAGGTCGGCCGTCGCCTCGCGCCGACGTCGCTCGCAGTCGCGGCGGACGCGGTCGGACCCGTCCGCAAGGAAGCGGTAGTACCCCTCGAAGCCCTGGACGCGCGCCGCGGCAAGCATGCGGCGGGCGTCGTGGCACTGGTCGTCCAGCTCGATTGCCTCCTCGAGCATCTCGGTGGCCGACTTGATGAGCTTGTCCACCTGCTCGTTGGGCGCGAAGGGGAGGTCATAGTCGACGAGGACGGTTGCCTCGGCGACCAGGTGGAACGCGCGGTCCTCGTCAGACTGGGGAAGCGCGTCGCGGTTCTGCGCGTACCTGCGGCCAAAGCCCGCGAACGCCCGGGCCGTGCCAAAGGCGTCGAGCTCGCCCACCGTGCGGGCGAAGCGCAGGCCAAGACGCTGGTAGTCCTCGAACCGGGGGTCGTATGACATTGCCTACGCCTCCCTCGTGCCAACGTGCTCGAGGATGGCGGCTGTGAATACGTCGCCGTCGGTCTCCATGGGAAGGAACTCGTCGCCCACGTGCTGACGCGTCTCGTCCCCCTTGGCGAGCAGGCACACGAGCCAGTCCTCGCCGGAGTCGAGCGCCATCTCCACCACGTGGCGTATGGCCTGCGTGCGGTCGGGGATGACCAGGTAGTCCTGGCCCTCGGGCGTGTTGGCGACCATCTCGGCGCAGATGTCCTCGACGCGCTCGTGGGCGGGGTCCTCGGCGGTGTAGACGAGCAGGTCGGCCCACCTGGAGGCCTCCTGGGGCAGCTCGCGGCGGCGCTCCTGGGCCTTGTTGCCCGGTGCCCCCATGACCACGGCTATCCGCCTACCGGGGAACTCCTTGGTCACGGAGGAGAAGAAGCGCTGGTACGAGAGGGTGTTGTGGGCGTAGTCGACGATGCCCAGCACGTGCTCGGTGCTCGTGCGGAGCAGTTCCATGCGACCGGGGACGGAGCAGCGCAAAAGGCCGTCACGCACCTGCTCCTGGGGAATGCCCAGCAGCTCGCAGAAGGCGATGGCGCACAGGGCGTTGTCCACGTTGAAGAGGCCGGGCATGTCCACGCTCATCTTCCCGGTCCAGCTGGGGGTGTGCGCGACGAAGTCCGTGAAGCCAAAGCCCGGGGTGACGTCCTCTGCCCAGATGTCGGCATCGGTGCGGGTCGCCGAGAAGGTCAGGAGCCGCGGGCACCGGCTGGCGGCGTCCATGACCCGGTCGAGCTGGTCGGTGTCGAGGTTGACCACTGCGGTGTCCGTGTGCTCGAAGATGCGCAGCTTGGAGGCAAAGTAGTCCTCGAAGTCAGGGTGCTCGACGGGGGAGATGTGGTCGCGCCCGATGTTGAGGAAGGCGCCGGCGGCAAGCCTGAGGCCGCTCACGCGGTCGTACTTGAGGCCGTGGCTCGACACCTCCATGATCATCGGCGTGTGACGCGAGTCACGTGCGTTTGCCAGGTGTCGCCACAGGTCGGGCGCCTCGGGCGTGGTGTTGTGGCTCTCCTCGCGCTCGATGCCGTCGTAGGTCTCGATGGACCCCATGATCGAGGCGCGCGAGTAGGGCTCCCCGGCGTCGACGATCGAGCGCAGCATGTAGGCGACGGTGGACTTGCCCTTGGTGCCCGTCATGCCCACGACCGGGATGTCGCGGTCGGGGTGGCCGAAGGCCTCGGCCGAGACGATCGCCATGGCGCGGCGCACGTCCGAGACGACGAGGCGCGGGGTTGGGCCTGCGACCTCGCCGAGCGACGAGACGAGCGCCTCCTCGCAGAGGTAGGCGACTGCCCCCGCAGAGAGCGCCGAGGCCAGGAACGCCGGCCTGAAGGCTGCCCCCTTGCAGCAGAAGACGTCGCCGTGGCGCACCACGCGTGAGTCGCAGGCGGCACCCGTGACGGGGAGGGCGATCGTCTCGGGGGATGCCGAGACGAGCAGGCCGGCCTCGTCGAGCAGGCGCGCGAGGGTCTGGAAGGTGGTGCCGTGGGTGATGTTCGTATTCGTGTCCATGCTGTTCAGTATACGTGTGTGGGAACGCGGGGGAGCGGACGGGGCGCCGCCTGTGATAAGATGCACACGCTCATATGGGCGATTGGCGCAGAGGCTAGCGCAGGTGCCTTACAAGCACAAGGTCGGCGGTTCGAATCCGTCATCGCCCACCAGCTGCCTAAAGGGGTCGCTGACCCTTGTCCCGAGGGCACTCTTCGAGGAAACCCTCGGGACAAGGGTCAGCGACCCGACAGCTGCCGGCCACTCCCCAGCCGAGGAAGTATGCTCGAGGGCACTCTTCGAGGAAACCCTCGGGACAAGGGTCAGCGACCCGACAGCTGC
>CAMPCT010000049.1 GCA_946647055.1 uncultured Atopobium sp.
GGGTGCCTCCGGAAGGGAGGCACCCCCGTGTTCCCTACGCCGCGCGGTGCGAGCCCTTGGCGGCGTACTTGCGAGGATAGTCCTCGTCACGGACGAAGGCGTACATGCTGCCAGCGGTGATCATGTAGCCGCCAATGCGACGCCCCCGGCGGTCGAGCACCGCGCACTCGGCGCCCTGGACGCCATGGGCACGGTCGAGGTCGGCAAGCTCTCCCTCGTAGAGCATCGCGTCGTCCTCACGGGAGAAGGTCGCGATGATGTGGCCGTCGTAGAGGACGAGGAAGTGGGCGGAGCGGTCGATGAGCTCGGAGAGGGCCTGCTCCTGGAGCCTTCGCCTCTCGGCCTTGGCCTCACGTTCGAGCTGCTTCCTGGACTTTGTGGACTTGTCGGTCGAGGACTGTGCGGGCACCGCGGGCTCACCGGGCCGGGCGGTGCGGACGGGACGCGCCGAGGCGGCGTCGTGGATGGCGGACCGTACGAACGCATTGCGGATGGACATGTGCGAACCCCTTTCGACTCTGGCCGTGTGATCTGATCGATGCGCAGGGCTTGGGGCCTCGTGCGGACGGTCTCGCTCTCGGGGGGCAGTGCCCGAGTCTTTCGTGGTCAGTTCCCGCGAGACTATGGTGTCCGGCCCGAACGCGCCGCAAGCGACGCATCGAGGCATGGCTGTGCCATAAGCCATGCCACCGCGAAGTCGAAGCAATTGGATTGTTGCTTTGCAGGACGAGGGGTTAGAAGGTCGTGTCCTTTCACTTGCCCGTTGGCAGAATACCCACCACAGGCAATAGTCAATCATAGACGGCAGACAAATATTGTCAAACGGAAGGTGCAAGCGTTCCCATGCCCTAGAATAAAAGGGTTGATGTCTACGAAAGGAGCTCACATGCCCGAGGTTGATGCCGAGGCCATCCGTAACGAATTCGAAGCGGCCGTGGGTCGCAGGCCCGCCGGGCCGCCCACCTACGAGGTCGACGCAGGGTCCTCAATCGACCACGTCATCGGCGTCGTCTCCGGCAAGGGAGGCGTCGGCAAGTCCTTCGTCACGGGCCTCCTCGCCATCGAGCTCGCGCGCAGGGGCCATGCCGTGGGCGTGCTCGACGCCGACATCACCGGCCCCTCCATCCCCAAGATGCTGGGCCTCTCGGGCGCGCACGCCTTTGCCCAGAACGACCTCATCATCCCCGTCGAGACCGCCGGCGGCATCAAGGTCATGAGCGCCAACCTGGTGCTCGAGCACGAGGACGAGCCGGTCATCTGGCGCGGGCCCATCCTTGCCGGAACCCTCCGCCAGTTCTTTGGCGAGACCGACTGGGGCAAGCTCGACTACCTGCTCGTCGACATGCCCCCGGGAACGGGCGACGTGCCCCTCACCGCCTTCCAGTCGCTGCCCCTCGAGGGCGTCGTCATCGTCTCCTCGCCCCAGGACCTGGTCCAGATGGTCGTGGGCAAGGCCTACAACATGGCCGCGATGATGGACGTGCCCGTCATCGGCCTGGTCGAGAACATGGCCTACGTGCGCTGCCCGCATTGTGGCGACCGCATCGACCTGTATGGCCCCTCGCACCTGGCCGAGACCGCCGCTGGCTATGGAATCGAGGCGCTGGGCCAGCTTCCCATCGACCCCGCGCTCGCCTCCGCCTGCGACGCCGGGACCATCGAGCGCGACCTTCCCGAGGGGCTGCTCCCGCAGCTCGTGGATGCGGTGCTCGCCGCAGGCGCTGACGCCTAGGGGCGCGACATGGCATCCGGCAAGAGGCGCATGTCACGCAAGGACGAGGCAGAGAGGATCCTGGGGGAGGCAGCCGCCGTCGATGTTCCCGTCGCCTGTGACGTCTGCGTCATGGGTGGAGGAGCGTCCGGCCTCGTCGCCGCCATCACCGCAGCCGAGGCCGGGGCGTCGGTCGTCGTGCTCGAGCGCTCCCCCGAGGCGGGCAGGTCGATCCTCGCGACCGGCAACGGCCGCTGCAACTTTGCCAACGTCGACCTGCGTCCCAAGTACTACAGCAACCCCGACTTCGCCGCTGCCGTCATGGGCCGTAACCCCCTCGACGACATCCTCTCGTTCTTCAGGGAGTGCGGCCTCGTCTGGAGCCTTGAGGATGGTCGGCTCTATCCCCGTAGCCTCCAGGCGTCCTCGGTCCGTACCGTGCTGCTCGCCAGGGCACGCGTGGCAGGCGTCGTGCTTGCCTGCGCGCGCGAGGTGACCGACATCCACCCTGACGGACAGGGCACGACCGTCTCGTACGCCGAGCTGTGGGACGGCGGCGCCAGCCGCACGCTCTCGTGCCGCAGCCTCGTCATCGCCTGCGGGGGGCCACGCGACGGACAGCCCCTCCCCGCGCTTGACGTTCCCCGCGTCGAGGCGCGTCCCGTCCTCTGCGCCCTCGCCTGCGAGGACTCCCCCCTTGCGACGCTCGACGGACGGCGTGCGGCCTGCATCGCCACCCTCGTGCGCGACGACTTCACACCCCTTGCGCGTGAGCGTGGGGAGGTCCTCTTCCGTGACTACGGGCTCTCCGGCATCGTCACCTTCGACCTCTCCCGCCTCGCCCGGCCCGGTGACACGATCGAGCTCGACCTTGTCCCCGACCTCACCACCATCGAGGTGGAGCAGCGGCTGGGCCTGCGCCCCGACCTCCCAGCCGACTACCAGCCCGACATGCGCACCGCCCTCTGCGGCATGCTCGACCCCGCCATCGCCGACGTGCTCTGGGAGCTCGCCGACGGACCTTGGGCGGAGGAGCACCTCCCCCGACGCCTGGGCAGCATCGAGGGCTCGGGCATCGTGGCGCTCGTCAAGGGCCTGCCCTTCCGCGTGACGGGTCCCGCAGACCCCGAGCACGCCCAGGTCATGGCCGGCGGCATCGCCCTCGGCGCGGTAGACCCCGAGACCCTCGCCGTCCGCGACCACAGGGGGCTCTACGCCTGTGGCGAGGCGCTCGACCTGGACGGCGCCTGCGGCGGATTCAACCTTGCCTTCGCCTGGACGAGCGGCCTGCGTGCCGGGCTCTCGGCGGTCCGGATGGCCGGATAGCATGCTCGAGGTCACGGGCATACACCTCCCCGTTGGACGCGTCCCTGCGGACAGGCCCTCCGAGCTGGCCCTCGTTCGTGAGACGACACATCGGCGCCTACACGTCGCGTCCGACGCAATCAGGTCGTTCGAGCTACGCAAGCGCTCGGTCGACGCCCGCAGGCGCTCTGACGTCTCCCTCACCTACACCGTCCGCATCACGCTCGCGGGTGGAAGCAACGCAGAGCGGGCGCTGATAGCGAAGCTTGCACGTCGTCGCAACGACAAGGGCGTGCGCATGGTGTCAGAGGAGCGCGCCCACTTCCCCCTGCGCATGGCCTCCCCCCTCGAGGACCGTCCGGTCGTCGTGGGCGCCGGCTGCGCCGGCCTCTTCTGCGCGCTTTCGCTGGCGCGCGCGGGACTCGCCCCACTGCTGGTGGAACGGGGTGACGACGTCACGCGACGCACGTCCGTGGTGGCGGCCCTCGACGAGAGGGGCGTCCTCGACCCCGAGTCCAACATCCAGTTTGGCCTGGGCGGCGCCGGGACCTTCTCGGACGGCAAGCTCGCCACTGGCACCAAGAGCCCCTATCACCGCCTGGTGCTGGAATGTCTGGTCGACGCTGGGGCAGACCCGCAGATCCTCTACGACTCGCACCCCCATGTGGGAAGCGACGTGCTCCCCGGCGTGGTGGGACGCATCCGCCACGAGATCGAGGCCGCTGGCGGCGAGGTACGCTGCCGTTGCCGCATGACCGGGCTCGAGCTCGTGGGTACCGCCGGCGCGCGCCGCGTCGTCGCCGTCACCCTCGAGAGCCGCGACCCCGAGAGCGGGCTCGTGCGCGAGGAGCGGATCCCCACCACAAACGTGGTCCTCGCGACCGGGCACTCCGCACGGGACGTCTTCTCCCTGCTCGCCCATCTTGGCGTCGCGCTCGAGCGCAAGACCTTTGCCATGGGGGTGCGCATCGAGCACCTCCAGGCGGACGTCGACCGCACGCAATATGGCGCCGCGGCCGGCAACCCCGCGCTGGGTTCCGCGCCCTACAAGCTGGCAGAGCACCTCGACGAGCCCGTCGACGGCGAGCGCCGCAGCGCCTTCACCTTCTGCATGTGCCCCGGCGGCTACGTGGTGTGCGCGTCGAGCGAGGCGGGCGGCGTTGTGACCAACGGCATGAGCCTCTCGGGACGGGACGGGACGAACGCGAACGCGGGCCTGCTCGCGAACGTCTTCCCTGGCGACCTGCCCGGTGACGATCCCCTGGCGGGCGTCGAGCTGCAGCGTGCCTGTGAGCGACGCGCCTTCGAGATGGGCGGAGGGGACTACGTGGCACCCGCGCAGCTCGTAGGTGACTTCCTGCAGGGCGTGCCGTCGAGCGGCCCCGGACACGTCTCCCCCACCTATCCGCGCGGGGTCACCTGGGGCGAGGTGGATGGCTGCCTTCCCCCCGTCGTCCGTGACACGTTGCGGGCGGCACTGCCCCGCATGGCCAGGCGCCTCTCGTTCTTTGGGGACCCCGCTGGCGTGCTCACGGGCGTCGAGAGCCGCTCGAGCTCACCCATCCGCGTCACGCGGGGGACGGACCTGAGGGCCGTGGGCGTCGATGGCCTCTGGCCCGTGGGCGAGGGCGCGGGATATGCGGGTGGCATCATGAGCGCGGCGACCGACGGCCTTCGCGCCGCCGCGGCATTGGTCGATCGCATCCGCAGATAGCGGGGAGCACCCGTCCTAGCTCAGATACTTGGACCACTTGTCCATCGTGTCGTTGAACTTCGCCGTGATGTCGTCGATGCGGTCCGACGCGATGTCGACGGCCTCGGAGTTGGTCTTGGCCTCCTTGGGCGCAGGACCCAGCAGCATGGTGGCGACCAGCTCGTCGAGGGCCGACACGAAGAAGCCACGGTCCTCCTCGTCCATGCCGTCGAGCCGCTTGAGGATGAGCGAGAGCGAGCCGTCGCGCACGCTGCCCACCAAGCCCGAGAAGGTGACCTCGCCCGTTGCCTGGGCCAGCTTGTAGAGTACCTCGATGAAGCGGCCGCGCTGCTCGTTCGTCATCCCGAGCATCCACGAGCTCAGGCGCTTGTTCCTGCGATACGAGTCGTAGCTCACGGCGCCGCCCGACTTGAAGTCGCGTCCGTCGACCACCCACGAGAAGGGGGCGTGCTGCATGAGGCTCTTGTTGGTGCTCTCGACGATGAGCGGCGCGACCTCGGGCCTCTCGAGCAGGAGGCCGATGATGGACTCCTCGGGCACGGTCTTGTCGACGAGGTCGTAGGCACCGGCCCAGCGCGGGTCGGACGTGGTCTCCTCGATGAAGCCGGGGCCGTCATGCGAGAAGCAACGCAGGATGCGCGCACGCACGGCGTCCTCGGTGCGCATGGTGGCGAAGACGGCCAGGTTGCCGCCCTTTGAGTGGCCGCCCACCCAGAGCGGCCCCGGGAACTGCTCGGCAATGATCTGCAGGTAGGCAGTGGCGGTGACCTGCGCGGGAACCTCGGGCTGGAAGGCCATGTTGAAGTCTTCCTTCCAGCCGATGAGGGTGTTGTCGGTCCCCCGGAAGCCCACGTAGGTGCCGCCACCGGGGATGGAGAAGGCCGTGCCCGAGAACTGCGTCTCGTCGACCTTGGACGAGCGCTCGAGATGCAGGCGCGCGACGACCTCCCCAAAGCGCGGGCTCGTGGCGATGGCCTCGAGGAGCTGCTGGGTCGAGCTGGGGTTGTGCAGGCTCGCCGTCATGCCCACCAGCCCGCCGTGCCCAAACGACTCCGAGAGGGGCTGGCCCTCGGCGGTGCGCACGGGGGAGTCTTCCGGGAAGACCACGTAGGCGACCCATGAGAGCACGAGGCTGTCGACGCGGTTGAGCGGCAGCTCGGTGAAGGGCTCGCGAACCTCGCGCACGTAGTCGATGATGTTGGCCATGGGTCGTTCCTCCTCGGGTCGGACGTCATGCGGTGCGTGTCTCCCATTATCACACTTTGCGCGGCGGGAACCCTACGTCACACCTGGGCGAGCCAGTCCCCAAGCTGGGTGCCGGCAAGCAGGTCGGCGATCTTGGGCTGGGCCGTCCCCTTGAGGTGCTGGTCGGTCACGAGCTCGCGGACGAGGGCCCACACGATCTTGCCAAAGGCCTCGCGCTGCTCCGGGGGGATCCGCCCCATGCGCTCGAGCATGGCGGGCACCGTCGTCTGCCAGGACTCGCCTATCTCGTGGAAGGTCGTCTTCCCGGATGCGGCGAACACGTCGAAGAGCGTGTCGACGAACAGGGCCCTGCCATCATGGTCGACGCCGGTGACCCAGCCCTTGATGCTCGCGTCGAGGTGGCGCGCTCCAAAGGAGAGCCTGTCCGCATAGACGAAGTCGCTCCCCTCGACCTCCCACGAGAAGGGGTCGTGCTGCATGATCCCGTCGCTCGTGGCCTTGACCACCCGATAGTCGTCCTGGAGCTCGAAGAGCATGCCGATGACCGACTGGTGGGGAATCGTCTTGCGGACCAGGTGCTCGCGCTCCTTCCAGACGGGCGACTCGATGAACGAGGCGGGAAAGCCCGGGCCGTCGTGCGAGTACGCCGCCACGATGCGCGGGACGGCACGCCCAGGACAGCTCATGAGGGCATAGACGGCCAGGTTGCCGCCCTTTGAGTGACCGCCAACATAGAGGGGACCGTGGGTGTGGAAGACAACGCGCCGCAGGTAGTTGGCGGCAGAGCGCTGCGAGGGCAGCTCCGTCTCGAGCGCCATGTTGAAGTCCTCGTTCCAGCCCACGAGCGTGCCGTCGGTCCCACGGAAGGCCACGTACGTCAAAGGGCCGGGGAATCGGAAGGTCACGGCGGAGAACTGCTTCTCGGTGGTCTCGTCGGTCTCCTCCGCATACGCGCAGACCCGCATGCCCCGGAAGCGCGGGCTGGCAGCCAGCGCCGCCAGCATGTGCCGATAGGCGGCGGAGTCCCCCATCACCGCCGTCATCCTTCCCAGCTGGCACTTGTCATAGAGCTCGGCGAGGGGCACGCCCCGCCAGCCGCGGCAGGCCTTGGGGAAGGCGCAGTACGAGAACCACGAGAGCACGAGGCTGTCGACGTCGCAGAACGGCCGTTCCTCAAAGCTGTCGAGCTGGGTCTCGAGATACTCGACGATGTTTCCCCGGTCGACCGGGTAGCTGGGCATCTGTGCCATCTTCCCTACTTCCTGCGTGGGCGGTACGAGCGACGGGTCGCGTGCGCCGATCCCTTGCGCGCGCCCTCCTTGAGGCGTGCCAGGACGTCGTCGGCAGTTGTGCCCTCGACGGCAGCCCGCAGCTCGACGAGCTGGTCGCGCAGGGAGGCGGCGCGCTCGAAGTCCATGTCGGCGGATGCGGCCGCCATGTCCTCCTCGAAGGTCTGGATGATGCGCAGGACCTCGTCCTTGGGGAGCTTCGAGAGCTCGTCGGCCAGGCTCTCGGCCGCGCTTGGGCCCGAGGCGGGCGTGTAGAACTCGCCGTGGCCGCCGTCGCCCGAGGTACGGGCGCGCTTGTCCACGTTGGCAGCGGCCTCCTCGATGAAGCTCGAGATGTCGCTGATGGCCTTGCGCACCGTCTGCGGCTCGATGCCGTGCTCCTCGTTGAAGCGCTCCTGGATGGCGCGACGGCGGCGCGTCTCGTCGATGGCGATGCGCATGCTGTCCGTCACGTCGTCGGCATACATGATGACCTCGCCTGAGACGTTGCGCGCGGCACGGCCCATGGTCTGGATGAGGGAGCGCCGGTTGCGCAGGAACCCCTCCTTGTCGGCATCGAGGATGGCGACGAGCGAGACCTCGGGGATGTCGAGGCCCTCGCGCAGCAGGTTGATGCCCACCAGCACGTCGATCTTGCCCTGGCGCAGGTCGCGGATGATCTGCACGCGGTCGAGCGTGGCCGTGTCGGAGTGCATGTAGTTGACACGGAGGTGCTCGTCGAGGAGGTGGTCGGTGAGGTCCTCGGCCATGCGCTTGGTGAGCGTGGTCACCAGCACGCGCTCCTTCCGGGCGACGCGCGACTTGATCTCGGAGATGAGGTCGTCGATCTGGCCACGCACCGGACGCACGTCGATCTTGGGGTCGAGCAGGCCCGTGGGGCGGATGATCTGCTCGACCTGGTTCTGGCTGACCTGCTCCTCGTAGTCGCCCGGCGTGGCGCTCACGTAGATGAACTGCGGCACACGCGCCTCGAACTCGTCGAAGCGCAGGGGGCGGTTGTCCAGCGCCGAGGGCAGGCGGAAGCCGTGCTCGACCAAGGTGACCTTGCGCGAGCGGTCGCCCTCGTGCATGCCGCGGATCTGCGGCACGGTGACGTGCGACTCGTCGATGATGCAGAGCATGTCCTTGGCGAAGTAGTCGATGAGGGTGTAGGGCGGCTCGCCCGCGGATCGCCCGTCGAGGTGGCGCGAGTAGTTCTCGATGCCGTTGCAGTAGCCCATGGTCTCGAGCATCTCGAGGTCGTAGCGCGTGCGCTGCTCGAGTCGCTGGGCCTCGAGCAGCTTGTTGGCGGCCTTGAGCTCGGCCACGCGACCCGTGAGCTCCTCGCGGATGGTCTCGAGGGCGTGCGTGACCTTGGGACGCTCGGTCACGTAGTGCGACGCCGGCCAGATGGGTATGGCGTCGAACTCGCGCGTGACCTCGCCGGTCGTCGAGTCGATCTGGGCTATGAGCTCGACCTCGTCGCCAAAGAACGAGATGCGCACCGGGTCCTCGGCGTAGGGCGGCCACACGTCGACCACGTCGCCGCGCACGCGGAAGGTGCCGCGCGAGAGGTCATAGTCGTTGCGGTCGTACTGGATGTCGATGAGGGCGTGGATGAGGTCGTCGCGCTCGAGGGGCTCGTCGCGGCTCACGTTGGGGGCGAGCCCGGCGTAGTCCTCGGGGCTGCCGATGCCGTAGATGCACGAGACCGAGGCGACGACGATCACGTCGCGACGCGAGAGCAGCGACGAGGTGGCCTGGTGGCGCAGCTTCTCGACCTCCTCGTTGATGGAGGCGTCCTTCTCGATGTAGGTGTCGGACTGGGGCACGTAGGCCTCGGGCTGGTAGTAGTCGTAGTAGCTGACGAAGTACACCACGGCGTTGTTGGGGAACATCTCGCGCATCTCGGCGGCGACCTGTGCGGCGAGCGTCTTGTTGGGCTCGAAGATGAGCGTGGGCTTGTTCACGGCCTCGATCACCTTGGCCATGGTGAAGGTCTTGCCCGACCCCGTGACGCCCATGAGGGTCTGGTAGCGCAGGCCGTCGCGGACGCCCTGGGCGAGCTTCTCGATTGCCTGGGGCTGGTCGCCCGCAGGGTCGAACGGTGACACCACCTTAAGCGCCGCGTCGCCCTGCTCAACGCCAAAGCGCCGCAGCTCAGCCCCAAAGTGTCCCTGTACCTGCGGCTCCTGTCGAGCCATCTCGCCGTCGTGGGCCATGCGCTCCCCTCCTCGTCTCGTCCGCAACAGTCTACCCGCTTTGCCGGACACGAGTCCCCGGGCGGCAATTGTGGTGGAATTGCGAATTTGGGGCAAAAATGAATGCACATCGAAAACCGGGTAGATACTGTCCTGGCAGCGAGCGGGCGCCAGCCGCTGCGGCATTCATCCAGAGTCGGGGTAGAGAGTTGGCTCGCAGATCCCGACACCAACCGGCCAAGAGGCACGGTGGTAACGCCAACATCGATGAAGGGAGGCCACCATGGCCACGTTCACCACGCACATCACGAGTTCCCCCGTCAAGCCCCTCACCGGCAAGAGGCCCAGGCTCAAGCTCCTGAGCAAGCCTTCCGGGCATGTCGCCGGCATGGCACAGGACAACATCGGCTACCAGATGCAGTACAGCGCGAAGGTGCTCGAGGAGCGCCTCGAGGCGGAGGGCACCCCGCATGTCCTCCAGCTCAACCTCGACTGGGAGGGCGACGACTGGCGCAACCCCCGCTGGTGGCACCTCTACGCCGACGGCACCCTGGTGCTCGAAGGTGACGGGGAGTATGCCCGCTCCTGCTTTGTCGAGGACGAGGAGGCGTTCCTGACTGCCCTGCGCGAGGGCGTCGAGGCGGCAGGCCTGCCCGGGCTCTCGCAGGACGAGTACCGCCTGCTCTGCCGCGCCCGCGACATCGCGCGCCACGAGCCCCATGACGCTGGCTCTCACGAGCTCGGCGGCACGCCGGGACGAGTCTTCTAGGAATCGTCCGCATTGGTCCTCGGGGGGGTGCGCCCGTGGGCGTGCCTTCCCGAGGGCCCTAGTCGGTGGCGTCGCCCTCGTCGAACCCCGTCAACGCGTCGTAGGCCGCGTCCTCCGAGAGCACCCCGCGACGGAGGTCGGCGGGCAGCTCGCCTGCCTCGTCACGGGCGAAGTCCTCGGCCCAGGCTCCGGAGTCGAGGTATCCCGCGAGGGAGAGCGCCGCGGGAAGCGTCTTGCTTCGTGCCTCCTGGGCGGCCTCCATGAGCCGGTTGGCATGCTCGACCTCGACGAGGTCGGCCTCGCGGCGGGCGACGCGCGCCGCCCACGCATCCCACGCCCCCTCCTGGGGCAGCGGACGGGAGCCCTGGTAGGCAAAGCCGTCGATCCAGGCCGCGACCGAACGGGTCATCTCGCGCGAGAAGCCAGAGTTCCACTTTCGCTCGCAGAACGCGACGAGCGACTCCTGGGTCTTCGAGCGCTTGTCGGCGATCGCCGCACGGTCGTCACGGACCTGGTAGCCGTCCTCCATGACCACCACGTCAAGCGGGAAGCGCTGGGGCTTGGGGACACGCAGCTGGCGCTCCGCGGGATGGCCCATTACGAGCATGACGGCGGGGACCACGTGGTCGGGCAGGGCCAGGATGGCACGCTGGTCCTCGTAGCGCTCCATGATGTCACCGATGTAGCAGCTGCCCAGGCCCAGCGAGTGCGCGGCCACGACCGCGTTCTGCGCCGCAATCGTCGCGTCCTCCACGGCGAGCATGAGGTCGCCCACACCCGGCTCCCGCGGGTCGCAACCCTCGGTCGCAAGGAAGGCGCGGTACCACCGGGCCACGTCGGCGCAGAACACCAGCACGAGCGGTGCCGTGGCAATGAAGTCCTGGTGGTCGCAGGTGATGGCAAGCGCATCCTTCTTGGCCTGGTCGCGCACGACGATGATCGAGTAGAGCTGCTGGTTGCCCGCCGTGGGTGCCTGGCAGGCCGCCTCGAGGATCGAGCGCTCGTCCTCGGCCGAGACCGGCTCGTCGGTGAAGGCTCGAACGGACCTGCGCTCGCCCAGCTGTGCTATGACCTGGTTCATGGCCCTTCCCCCGGACGCCCCTCTTTTCACGTCCATGATACGTCTTCGAAGAATGTGGAGGTCTTATGATAGAGACGAAAGGGACCGTTCAATCGTTTCATAGGTGTAGGGAGAGCGAGAGGCGAGAAGGGAGTTGTCATGGAGAACATCACGCGGAGGGCGTTCGTCTCGGGAACCCTGGCGACGCTGCTACTTGCGGCATGTGGCAAGAAGGACGACAAGCCCGAGGAGCCGGCAGCGACGCTCGGCGGATGGGAGACCGTCGCCGCGGCCGAGTCCCTGCTCGATGACGACGCACAGGCCATCTTCGACCTCGCCGCCGAGGCGGGGGAGCTTGACGGTACCGGCGTCGCCGAGCTCGCGCACCAGGTGGTGTCTGGCACCAACCACGCATTCCTTGCCTTCAGCCCCGCTGCCAGCCGCTGGGACATCATCGTCGCCTATGAGGACCTCCAGGGTGCGGTGTCGGTCCTGAGCACGGCTGAGATCGACCCCGCCGACCTGCACGTGACCGATGCCAACGAGACGGAGGGCATGGTCGGTGCCTGGGAGGTCCTCGAGCAGGCCGGGACGACCCTCGTGCCCAGCGAGGCCCAGGATGCCTTCGATGCGGCCATGGGTGCCCATGTCGGCGTCGACCTCAAGCCCATCGCCTGCCTGGCGACGCAGCTCGTCTCGGGCACCAACTACCTCGTGCTCTGCGGTGGGGCCCCGGTCGTCGCCGACCCGAAGCCGTCCCTCTACCTGGCGACGGTCTATGCGGACCTCGACGGCAACGCGGAGTTCACGAGCGTCGAGACCCTCGATCTGCTCGCATACATCGGCCAGTAGGTCCTTGCCCGACGGGTACGGCGCGCTTTTCGGGAGCCGTACCCGGTACAGGTCGCATTCTCGGAGCCGTACCCGGCGTCGCGACCCCTGGAGGCCCCCTCCGCCCCGGTACAGGTCGCTTTTC